>NZ_WJIE01000014.1 GCF_009649845.1 Polyangium spumosum | reverse complement strand
GGGCGGAGGTAGAATCGATGGATCGAAGATGGGAAGGTTTGGGCACGCGGGTCAGGTCCAGTCTCCGCCCTCTTCTCTACACTAATTTCGGGAGGAGCGCTGTCTCATCGGATGTTGGCACAGAGGGTTATGATTCCACTGTTGGTGATCGCTGTCGTGGTGAGTTCCAGCGAATCGGGGTCGAAAAGGGTGAGCAGTCTGTTGACCTCATTGGGGTCGTTGATGAAAGTATCCGTCATGATGTTCCGGCACGCTGATGTTCATTCGCTCAGAAGGACACGGACGCTCCCTACGAGAACATCATCGAATCTCGCCTCGCGGTTCTCGACCCTGGCTTCGTATCTGCTGTTGTCTCCTGCCAAGAGCACGACTTTCGCTCCGGCCTCGATCAGCTCGCCGTCCGGACCGAGAATACTTATGATGACTGTATTCGTAAGCCACAACGCTCCGGATCGCTCGTCGGATCGTACCTTCTCGGTCTCCACCTCGAACCGATACTCCAGCGGCCCCACATCCCCCTCCGCCGCATCCTCGATCAGATCCCCCTCCGCCTGCTCCGGCTTGCGGACCCACTCCACCTCGACATCCCCATCCGTCTTCCCCACCGGAACCTTGACCTGATCCACCGCCTTCCGGCCCCCATCCGCATCACACTCGAACACCGTCACCGTTGCCGTCTCGTTCCCCGCGAAGTTCGCCACCGTGAAGATCGCCTTCACCGGCTTACCCACCCGCACCTTCGGCTTCTCCCACCGCAGGTCCGAGATCACTGGCAGCAACGCCAACTTCGGCTCCTCCGGCTCCCCCGGCTTACTCCCCTTCCCCTTCCCCGGCCTCCCCGAGACATTGATCTTCACCTTCGTCCCCTGAATCGTCACCCCATTCCCATCGAAACGCAAAAACCCCCCGGGCCCCCTCAGCGTGAACGCCTCCCCCGCCTCGCCGACGTACTCCTCCCCCGCGAGGTAATGCGCCTCCTTCCCCACCCGCAGCGCATACGCCCCCTCCACCTTCTCCTGCCGCTCATCCACCACCGTCAGCGATTGCTTCCCGTCGATCTGCTCCCCTCGGTCCCCCTTCACCTCGAGGTTCACATCGACGTCGACCCGCTCCCGCTTCTTCTTCTTCGTGACCCCGTCCGCGTCCTTCCCCACCCACCGCTTCCGAAACCCGTCCGTATGCTCCTGCTCGTTCCTCTTCACGAGCTTCTGCCGGTCGTGCCCCACCGTCGCAAACTCGTCGTTCTTGACCAGCCGCGTCCGATCCTTCTCCGCCTGCTGCCAGACGAGCTCCTTCTTTGCGAGATCTTCGAACATGATCTCGTTGAACCCGCCCGACCCGAGCGACGAATCACTCTTCCACGTGCTCCGCGTCTTGTGCTCCGGAAGCCGATACGGCACCTGCTGCACCGCATTGTATACGCGCCCCATCACGAACGGCAGATCTGGGTCCCCCTCGGCGAACCCGACCAAGACCTCCTGCCCGATCCGCGGCAGCACGACCATCCCATACCCCATGCCGCCCCAGCCCTGATTCACGCGGATCCAGCACGAGCTATCGTCGTCCTTCTTCCCCTCCCGATCCCAGGGGAATTGCACCCTCACCCGGCCAAACTCGTCCGTGTGGATCTCCTGCCCCTTCGGCCCCACGACCGTCGCGCTCTGCAAACCATGCACGATCGGCTTCGCCGTCCTGCGCGGCGGGCGATACGGCACATCGGCGAACACTGAGTGCCCCGACAGCGTCCACTCGCCCTCCGTCGTGCCCTCGAACGTCGTCTCCAGCACGAGCAGCTTGCGATCCACCGAGAGCTCGGCGTGGGGATGCCGATCCATCGAGAAGATCACGCCCGGCGCGAGGTCGAACGTGTTCGCCTCGAACGACGCGCCCCGCACCCCGGCACGCTCCCCGTGCAGCGACCGCTCCGCGAGCTCCTTGCCATACTTCTGGTCGTGCCGCGCGATTCCCTTGTCGTCAGCCACCGGCGTACCGCCGCCCTTGCCCGTCTCGACGAGAAACCCACCCTGATCGAAATGGTACTGCTCGTTTCGATCCTCGAACCCACCCGCACGCGGCGCCTCCCCGAAGAGCGCGAAATCCGGGTTTCGGAACTCATGGTCGCGCATCGTGTACGCGCCAGGCCGCACGTCACGCGCAAACCGTACGGCCGTCACGTACTCCTGCTCGGCGGACTGCCCCGGATGATCCACATACCGGATCGGCGGACCCGACCGGACGGGATTCGCCTCCAGCCGATCGTTGAACGTCAGTTTGCCGCCCTGATCCTCCGGGAACGTGAACGCAATCCCCGCCTCCTCCAGAAGCCGGCTGAAGAAGTGGTAATCGCTCTCCCCGTACTGGACCTTGTATTCGAGCTTCGGATACTTTGCCCGGTCGATCTTCCACACTTTCTCGATCGACCATTCGCCGAGGAGCTCGTCGATGATGTCTGGGATGGAGACGTGCTGGAAGATACGGTTCCCCCGCCGCTGCCCGAGTCGGAAGAGCTCAGGCACGATCCGCACGTGATACGTGGACAACCCCTTCTGGCCGACCGCAGGCTGGAGCGCGTGGACCTGCTCGGCATCGACGACGATGCCCTTCCAGGTGCGATTGCCTAGCCCCGCGACGTGCACATACCCCGGGACCGATCGAAAAGTGGCGGGCTGATCCAGAATCGCGCCGAGGTCGAAGCTCGGATCCGGAGAGCGACCCCAGAGCGAGACGGAGAACAACGACGAGACGGCCTCCCGCACGACGAAGCGCCGCACCGAAAGCTCGCCGGAGGCCAGGGACAACTCAAGGATGGCCATCGACCGCGCTCCTCAGCTGTTCGATGTCCCCGTCCTCCTGCTCGAAGAACCAGGAGCGAGCCCGCCCGAACAGCTCCGCCCGCTGCCCCTCCTCACACGAATCCCAGAACACCCGCATCACCCCCGGATCATAGAATCGAAAATAGACCCGCTCCCCCGTCTCCTCGAGCTCCACCATCAAAAATCGCCGCCAATGCCGACGCACCTCGACGAACCGCTCCTCACTCGTGCACCAGATCCCCCACCGCTTCCCCCATCCCTCCAGGACGAGCTTGTCGAGCAGCCCCGAATCTTCCCGCATCGGCCCCACCAGATACGGCGCGACCTCCTCCAGCGTCTCCCCCTCGACCCCGTCATACAGCGACCGATGCGGCTCCACGTGCTCCCTCAGCAATTCGAGAATCCGATCCTCCCGCGCCGCATCCACCACCGCATAAAGCTTCTCCCGCCCCGCCACCCCCCGCAGCTCCTCGAGCGCCTTCTCCGCCGCCTCCCGCCGCTTCCGCTCCTCCCGCGCCGCCTCCCGGTCCTCCTCGTCGATCTCGTCCTCCGGCGCCGGCGTCCTCCCCTCGACGTACACCATGAAATCCGTCTCTCCCGCCTGAATCCACCCTCCGTGCGGGATCTCCTCCTCCCCCTCGATCGCTTTTCCCCCGAGCATCGTCCCCTTGATGCTACCGAGATCCCTCACGACAGCGCGCGTCCCGTCCCATTCGATTTCGAAATGGAGCCGCGAAATCTCCCCATCGTGCTCGACCACGAAATCCGCGCCCGCCATCCGCCCCACGCGCACCGTTTGCCCCGACTTCAGCACGATCTTCGTGCCCGCGAGTTTCCCCCACCGAACCTCCACGATGAGCCGCGGCGCCGTCACGACTTCCGCCCCCTCTTCCGCCGCTCCTCGCGCTCCTTCTTCTTCTGCTCGCATTCTTCGCAGAACGGTTTGTCTGTGCGCAGGGTATCCATCTGCGGATTCGACCCGATCAACACCGTCGGACACCCCGAAGCGATCCGCCCCCCGTGACTCGTCGGGTCCCCTCTCCGCGCCGCGTCTTTATATCCGATGATCACCGTCGATTCACCCATGACAATGGACGCGCCGCATGCCTCCATGTCCCCCACGCGGGCCTGCCACTGGTACCCGACGATGACCGTCTCCTCTCCCGTCACGATCACGTTCGGTGGGTGCAGCGGGCACGTATGTCGATCCAGAATCCTCGCAGCCGGCGGCATCGCTCCTCCTACTGCCCGATCAACGTCTTGCTGACGTCATCCACCTCGGCCTCGATCGCCTCTTCCGGCTCATCCGTGCTGCTCCCCTTCCCACTCCCCGGCGACCCTCCGCTGTTGATCCGCACCTGTTTCCCCCGGATCGTCACCCCGCTCTGATCAATCCGCACGAACCCCCCCGGCCCTTTGATCGTCAGGTCCTTCCCCGCCTCGATCACGATCGCCGTCCCCGCCGCGACGTGGATCTCCTCGTTCACCCCGATCGCATAGTTCTTCCCGACGAGCTCGTGCCGATCCCCCTTCACCGTCAGCGATTGTTTCCCCTCGATCCGCTGATTGCGCTTCCCGTACACCCGCAGATGCGAATCCCCCTCGATCCGCTCCCGCTTGTTCTGCTTGATGACGATGTCCTGGTCCTTGCCGACGTATACCTTCAAGAAACCGAGCGTCTTCTCGGACTCGTCATTCTTCACGAGCTTCTGCCGGTCGTGCCCGATCGTGATCGTCTCGTCATTCTTCACCAGCCGCCGCCGGTTCTTCTGCGCTTGCTCGTACACGAGCTCCTGGCCCTTGAGATCCTCGAACATGATCTCGTTGAACCCGTCCGATCCGAGCGACGAATCACTCTTCCACGTGCTCCGCGTCTTGTGCTCCGGCAGCTTGTACGGCACCGCCTGCTTCGCGTTGTACACGCGGCCCACGATGATCGGTTGGTCCGGGTCGCCCTCCAGGAAACCCACCATCACCTCCTGCCCGATCCGCGGGATCACGATCATCCCGTAACCCGTCCCCGCCCAGCCCTGGCTCACCCGGATCCAGCAGGAGCTATTGTCGTCGTTTTTTCCCTCGCGATCCCAGGGGAATTGCACGCGTACCCGGCCAAACTCGTCCGTGTGGATCTCCTGGCCCTTCGGCCCCACGACCCGCGCGCTCTGCACGCCCTCGACGCGCGGCTTCGGCGTACGCTGCTGCGGCCTGTACGGCGCGTCCGTGAAGACCGCTTGTCCTGACATGCTCCACTCGCCCTCGGGCGTGCCCTCGACCGAAAATTCGGTCACGAGCAGCTTCGTCGACTCCGTGATGTCCGCGTGCGGATGCCGGTCGATCGAGAACACCTGCCCGGGCCAGAGATCGATCGTGTTCGTGTCGAACGACACGACGCGCCGGTCCACCCGTGTTCCGCCAAGAAGGCGTGTCGCGCGGCCCTTGCCGAACCCTTGAGCGTACCGCGCGACCCCCTTGTCGTCCGCGACCGGCGTCCCTCCGCCCTTACCACCTTCGACCAGGAACGCCCCCGGCTCGTAATGGTACTGCTCGTACTTCGCCTCCTGCCCCTCGGCCTTCGGCGCCTCGCCGAAGAGCTCGAACGACGGGTTGCGAAAGTCGTAGTCGCGAATCGTGTGCGCGCCGGGACGAACCCCGTAGGACAAACGGATCCCCGACACGAACTCCTTCTCGGCCTCCTGGTTCGGGTTGTCCACGTACGGCAGAGCGCCACCAGGCCGCGGCGTGTTCGATTCGAGCTTGTCGGACAGCGTCAGCTTCGAGCCTTTCGCGTCGTCGTCCGGGAACGTGAAGGCGATTCCGGCCTCTTCGAGCAAACGGCTGAAGAACGCGAAATCACTCTCGCCGTACTGCGCCTTGTACTCGAGCTTCGGATACTTGCCGCGATCGATCTCCCAGACCTTCTCGATGCCCCAATCGCCGAGGAGCTCGTCGATGATGTCCGGGATCGAGAGGTGCTGGAAGATGCGGTAGTTTCGCCGCTGCGTGAGCATCCACAGGTCGGGCACGATGCGCAGCGAGTAGGTCGACAGCTCCTTCGCGCCCGACGCGGGCTGCACCGCCTGCACCTGCTCGATCGAGCTCACGATGCCGCTCCAGAGCCGCGCGCCGCCGAGCTTCGCGAAGAGCCATCCGCTCACGACCCGCAAGGACGCCGGTTGCCCGATGATCGCCTCGAGGTCGATGCTCGGGCTCTCGGACCGCGCCCACACCGAGACCGTGAACAACCCCGACACCGACTCGTGCACCGAAAAGCGTCGCACCAACAGCGAGCTCTCTCCGCAGGCAAACGTCAACTCCAGGACCGGCATGCGCGCGACACCTCGTGTTCACCCTACCAACCCCAGAGTTTGCCCGTAAACATCCTCGTACGCACTGCAACAATCTCTAGCAAGTTCGTGCGGTTAGTGCTGCATCACCCTGCCACGACCATGGATCCTCCACCACCCACCACGAGTCCCTTACAAAAGTCAACATGTAACCAATTTGCACACACGTGCGCCCATCCCAAGGCACCCACCAACTCAGCATCCATGTCAATCCCACTAACGTAGTACGCATCCCTGTTTCCCCCACCAAACTCCCTGCTGTACACTCCCGCCTCATGTCATCCACGGGAGCACCCGCGGTCCCTGGCGACGTCATCGCTGGGCGCTACCGTCTCGAATCGAGGCTCGGGCAGGGCAACATGGCCGAGGTGTATCGTGCGACGCACCTCGGCACCGGGAAAACGTGCGCGCTCAAGCTCGTGCTCCCGCAGCTCATCGAGCGCGACGAGATCCGCGACCTGTTCGTCCAGGAGGCGAGGGTCGGCGCGCGTATCGGAGAAAACCCGCACATCGTCAACGTGTTCGACGCCGGAATCGACCCGCAGCGCGGCGTGCCGTTCCTCGCCATGGAGCTGCTCGAAGGCGACACGCTCGATAAATACGTCAAGCACCGCGGGCCCGTGCCGCCGGGCCTCATGCGGATCCTCTTCCGCCATCTCGCCGATGCCCTCGGGCAAGCCCACGCCGCGGGCGTGGTTCACAGGGATCTCAAGCCCGGCAATTTGTTTCTCACGTACGACCGCGGAAGAGCTCCGATGCTCAAGGTCGTCGATTTCGGTATCGCCAAGGTCCTCGAGGAGGGCATTCAAGGAACCGCCACGCAGGTCGGATCCCCTGCCTACGCCGCGCCCGAGCAGCTCGGCGCCGCCATGCGGCCCATGGCCGCGAAGATGGGGATCACCATTGCGCAAGGAATCACGCCCCAGACCGATATCTGGGCCCTCGGCGTCATCGCGTACGAGCTCCTGCTCGGCGCGCCGCCCGGGCATCTGTGGACGGGTGGCGCGCGCGGGAGCCTCGCGGACATCATGATGGGCGTGGCCCTTCATCCGACGCCGTCCGCGGTCGCTCGCGCGGGCGCCAAAGCGCACCTCTTCCCGCGTGGCTTCGACGAATGGCTGGGGAGATGCCTGCGGAAAAACGCGGCCGAGCGCTGGCCGAGCGTCGACGAGGCCGTGCGGGAGTTCGCCGAGCTGCTCGATAGCGGTTACGACGACGGAGAGACGCAGCAGATTCGTCCGCAGGCGTTGCTCGGCCTCGTGAAGCAGCAATCGATGCGCGCGACGATGCCTCTTCATCCCAAACCGCCGTCGGTGCCACCGCTGCCCGTGCAGACGGCGGTGCTTCCTCCGGGGCTCTACGGCGTGCCCGAGCAGACGGCGCCCCTCCAGCCTCCCCCCCTGACGTCGATTCCTCAATCGGCCGCCACGACCCACGGACTTTCTGCGACGAACCCGCCGGCCTCGCGGCGCGCTTCGAAAAAGCTGGGCGTCGCGCTCGGCGCCCTGGCGCTCTTCGTGGTCCTTGGCCTCGGTGTATTCGTGCTCTCTCCCAGGAAAGGGGGGCTCCGGATCGAGGTCACCGGCAGCGACGACAGCAAGGCCGCCATTTCTGTGGATGGCATGGAGCGGTGCGGGACGACGCCGTGTATCGTTCGAGACCTCGCACCCGGAGACCGTATCGTCAAAGTCTCCGCTCCCGGGAAAGCCGAAAAAGTCGTTTCCGCGAGCGTGGTACGAGGGGAAGAGAGCCCCGTCCTCATTTCATTGGAGGCAGTCGCGCCGGAGTCACCGAACCCTACGCCGCCCGTTGAGCGGGTGCCGGAGGTCGTCGGCACGATCCCGGCGTCGGAGCCTGCAGAGCCAGTAGAGCCTGCAGAGCCCACGCGCGCTCCGGGCCCCATACCCACCGCGGCACCCACGATTGGCATGGCAAACGCCCAGGCAACGCAGGGGACCGGGACGCTCAACATCAACTCGATCCCGGTATCCAAGGTGGTGCTGGACGGGCGGCCGCTCGGCAACACGCCCAGGGTCGGCGTGTCCGTGCCGGCGGGGACACACTCGGTGACCTTCGTCCATCCCGAAAGAGGGAAGCAGACCGTGACCGTCACCGTGAAGGCGGGGGAGACGAAGACGGCCGCGGTGAAGTTCAAGTGATTTCGAAAATCGCCCCGCCTCGATTCATTCAGTCGTACGCTCCTGTTTGTCCGCGTTCGTCCGCGAGATGGAACCGAACCCGTGCCGCCAGGCGGGAAGGCTGGAGAGATACGCCTCGGATCAGGCGTCCGTGCGAGATCAACCCGCCTTCGGACGGCTCCCGACGAACGCCGCCAGGTGCTCGCCCGTCAGCGTCGATTTCGCCGCCACCAGGTCGGCCGGCGTGCCTTCGAACACGATTCGCCCGCCGTCGTGGCCCGCGCCCGGCCCGAGGTCGATGATCCAGTCGGCGTGCGCCATCACCGCCTGGTGGTGCTCGATCACGATGACCGACTTCCCGGCGTCGACCAGGCGATCCAGGAGCCCGAGAAGCTGCTCGAGGTCGGCCAAATGTAATCCCGTGGTCGGCTCGTCGAGCACGTAGACGCCGCCGTCTTCGCCCATGTGCGTCGCGAGCTTGAGCCGCTGCCGCTCGCCACCCGATAGCGTGGTGAGCGGCTGGCCGAGCCGCAGGTAACCGAGCCCCACGTCGGCCAATCGCGAGAGGATCGCGTGCGCGGCCGGCGTACGCGCCTCGCCGGCGCCAAAGAAGCGCGCTGCGTCCTTGACCGGCAGGTCGAGCACCTCGGCGATGTTGAGCCCGCCGAGCCGATACTCCAGCACCGACGCCTGGAAGCGCCGGCCCTCGCAGTCCTCGCAGACCGTGGTGACGCCGGCCATCATCGCGAGATCGGTGTAGATCACCCCGGCGCCATTGCACGTCGGACAGGCGCCCTCGGAGTTTGCGCTGAACAGGGCGGGCTTCACGCCATTTTGCTTCGCGAATGCCTTGCGGATCGGCTCCAGCAGATCGGTGTACGTCGCCGGGTTGCTCCGGCGCGAGCCACGGATCGGGGCCTGGTCGACCGACACCACCCCGTCCCGGCCCGACACGGAGCCGTGGATCAGCGAGCTCTTGCCCGACCCGGCCACGCCGGTCACCACCACCAGCACGCCGAGCGGAATGTCGACGTCGACGTCCTTCAGGTTGTGCGTGCGGGCGCCGCGCACCTTCAAGACGCCCGACGGCTTTCGCACCTTCGGCTTCAGGGAGACCCGGTCGGAGATGTGTCGCCCGGTGAGCGTGCCGCTCTCCCGCAGCCCGGAGACGCTGCCCTCGAAGACCACCTCACCGCCGGCGGTGCCGGCGCCGGGGCCGAGGTCGACGACGTGGTCGGCGATTGCGATCACCTCCGGCTTGTGCTCGACGACGAGCACGGTGTTGCCCTTGTCGCGCAGCCGGAGCAAGAGCTCGTTCATTCGCTGGATGTCGTGCGGGTGCAGCCCGACCGTCGGCTCGTCGAAGACGTAGCTGACGTCGGTGAGCGACGACCCGAGGTGGCGGATCATCTTCGTGCGCTGCGCCTCGCCGCCCGACAATGTGCCGGTCGGCCGGTCGAGGCTGAGGTAGCCGAGCCCGATCTCCACGAACGAATCGAGCGTGTGCCGCAGCGCCGTCAAGAGCGGCGCGACGGACGGCTCGGAGAGGCCACGCGCCCACGCGGCGAGGTCGCTGATCTGCATCGCGCAGGCGTCGGCGATGCTGATCCCCTTGATCTTGGACGATCGGGCGGCCTCGTTGAGCCGCGTGCCCTTGCACTCGGGGCAGGTGGTGAACGTGACCGCGCGCTCCACGAAGGCGCGGACGTGTGGCTGCACCGCGTCGAGGTCCTTCGACAGGAACGACTTCTGGATCTGCGGGATCAGCCCCGAATACGTCAGGTTGATGCCGTCGACCTTGATCTTCGTCGGCTCCTTGTGGAGCAGGTCGTGGAGCTCCTTCTTGTTGAACTTGCGAATCGGTTTGTCCGGGTCGAAGAAGCCGCAGCCGCGGAAGATGCGGCCGTACCAGCCATCCATCGAATAACCGGGGATCGTGATCGCGCCCTCGTTGAGCGACTTCTTCTCGTCGTAGAGCTGGGACAGGTCGATGTCGTTGATCTGTCCCATGCCCTCGCATCGCGGGCACATGCCGCCGGCGCGATTGAACACGACCTTCTCGGCCTTGGCGCCTCCCTTCTCGACCGTGATCGACCCGGCCGCGCGGACCGAGGGGACGTTGAAGGCGAAGGCCCCGGGCGGGCCGATATGCGGCTTGCCCAGGCGGCTCCACAGCACCCGCAGCATCGCATTGGCGTCGGTCACGGTCCCGACCGTCGAGCGCGGGTTGCCGACGAGCCGCTCCTGATCGACGATGATCGCGGTCGTCAGCCCCTCCAAGACGTCGACGTCGGGCCGGCTCAGCGTCGGCATGAACCCCTGCACGAACGCGCTGTAGGTCTCGTTGATCAGCCGCTGCGACTCCGCCGCGATGGTGCCGAACACCAGGGACGACTTGCCCGAGCCCGAGACGCCCGTGAACACCGTCAGCCGCCGCTTGGGGATCTCGACGCTGACGTCCTTCAGGTTGTTCTCGCGGGCGCCCTTGACGCGGATCAGGTCGTGGTTGTTTGCGGGGTGCTGGCTCATGCTCACGGGACCCTCGCGAGCAGGTCGACGAGCTTGCCGCCCATCATCTTCCAGCCGTAACGCGCGCCGCCGAAGTTCTGCTTCTGGTGCGGCTTGAAGCCCGATTGCACGAGGGACAGGCGCGTGCCCGCCGCCGTGGGCGTGAGCGTGAACGTCACGACGGTGTCGAGCTCCATGTCGCCGACGACCCACGCGTAGCTGAGCTTTTTATGCGCTTCGATTTCGAGCATCCGGCAATTCACGGTGCCGTCCCACCCGGGGTATGGCTGCGTCTTGAAGGTGAACGCGGCCCCCGGCTCGAGCTTCAGCCCGGCGACGGGCAGGAGCCACTCGGTGAGCAGCACGGGGTCGGTGAGCGCGCGCCAGATCTTCTCGGGCGAATGATGCAAATCGAATTCGAATGAAATGGATTCCGTCTGCGATTGTGCGGTCGTGTCGGTGAGATTCATTCGTCCATTTTCTCCAGCAGTCGTTCGAGGCGATCGACGTGCTCCGTCCAGAAGGCGCGGTAGTGCGCGATCCAGTCGATGAGCGGCTTCATCCCGCGCGGCTCCACCCGGTAGTAAACGCAGCGCCCCTCGCGCCGGCCCTTCACCAGGCCGGCGTCTTTCAACGTGGCGAGGTGCTGCGAGACCGCCGGCTGCGAGATGTCGAAGCGCGCCGTGAGGTCCTTCACCGCAGCTTCGCCACGCGTGAGCGACTCGAAGATCGCCCGGCGGCTGGGGTCCGCCAGCGCCTGGAAGACCTTGTCTTCGACCACGGCCGCGCTCTGCATGCCAAACCCATAAGCCAACACTTATGGGTTGTCAAGGACGATCGGGCGCCGCGCGTGGGGTACGTGGATCGGCGCGATGGATTGTCGCAGGGACGTGCGGTTCGTGGTTGTTGACGCCCTTACCATCGTGCGACACCCTCGCGTGATGCGGGACACGGGAAACCTTGCTCGATCGGAATTCTGTCTATTCGCGACCTGGCTCGTGCTGGCGATCCATGGTTCGGCCGGCTGTTCGAGTGACACGGGCGCGGGAGTCAGCAAATCGACGAGCGCCGCTTCCCCGGACGCAGGGGGCGGCTCGTCGAGCAGCAGCAGCAGCGGCAGCGGCTCGGCGTCGAGCGGCGGCGCCGGTGGATTCAGCTCGGGCAGCAGCAGCAGCAGCTCGGCGTCGAGCGGCGGCGCCGGTGGATCCGGCTCGGGCAGCAGCAGCAGCTCGGCGTCGAGCGGCGGCGCCGGTGGATCCGGCTCGGGCAGCAGCAGCAGCAGCAGCAGCTCGGCGTCGAGCGGCGGCGCCGGTGGATTCGGCTCGGGCAGCAGCAGCAGCAGCTCGGCGTCGAGCGGCGGCGCCGGTGGATCCGGCTCGGGCAGCAGCAGCAGCAGCTCGGCGTCGAGCGGCGGCGCCGGTGGATTCGGCTCGGGCAGCAGCAGCAGCAGCTCGGCGTCGAGCGGCGGCGCCGGTGGATTCAGCTCGGGTAGCAGCAGCAGCAGCAGCAGCAGCAGCAGCGGCGCCGGCGGCGCCGGCGGCTCCAGCGGCGGAGGGCCGTTGAAATCGTGCCGCAAGGCATGCAGCACCCCGGCCGACTGCACCAAGAGCAACATCCCGATCTACGGCGCAGACAACTACGATTGTGTCGCGGGCGCATGCGAATACAAGGGCTGCAACTCGTCGCAGGAATGCACCGACCAATTCAAGACCACGTCGGTGTGCGGGCCGAGCCCAGCCCCGTACACCAGCAACCAGTGCTACTTCCCGTGCACGACGGTCAACGACTGCTTCCATCCGGGCGCCCCTGCGACCAAGGACGCCGACAACTTCGCCTGCGTCGATGGTCTTTGCAGAGACGTGGGCTGCGGCTCCACCCAGGAATGTATCGATGCCCTCAAGGATCCCGCCCTGGTGTGCGCGCAGTTCCCCGACTTGCCCCTCAAGACGTGCGTGCGCACGTGCGGCGTCGTGGCCGATTGCGCCCCCCCGGGTTCGCCGCCGACCCTCGACGAGGACAACTTCGTTTGCGTGAATGGACTGTGCAAGAGCACGGGTTGCAATTCGGACGAAGAATGCAACGCCGCAGGCGCCGCTATCCCCTACGTATGCCGATGACGCGCGAGCCCCGCCTCGGGGCTCGCGAGGTCGGCGCGGGGCAGGCTTTCAGGGCAGGTCGGAGGGGAACGGCTGGGCCGTGACGCTCGCCCCGGCGCGGAGGTAAAGCAGGTCGAATCGACGCCGGGTGAACCGGTATCCGCTCGCCGTCCGCACGTAGTCATCGCTGTAGACGCCACCTGCATAGGTGTCGACGCCCTCCTTCACGCCGAACTCGCTCAGGTACCAGCGCCCCGTGGCCCGCTGGGGGTGCGTGTCCGACACGAGCTCCACGGTGCCGGAGTGGACCGCCTGGACGATACCGCTCCAGAGGCTCAGGATGTCGGTCAGGAACGTGATGATGTTATCGCGGCCGACGATGTGCTGCGAGAAGCCGGGGATGTCGAGCACCGCGTCCGGCGTGAAGAGGTGGTGCATTTCATTCATCGCCTTGCGGTTCACGAGATCGGCGAACCTGGCGACGAGCTCCTGGATCTCGAGCTTGTGCCTGATCTGAGCTTTCTTGGACATGGGTCACCTCATGACATCGATGGTTACTTCAATCCCGCCGCGCCGACGCGCATGACAACCCGCGCGGTCATGAGCCATCCAGAACGGGTCGGCGCGCACGAGATAACGACAGCATAGCACCGTCCTGGGCGCACGCGGCATTTTGATTTGAAGGCACGGACATTGTTCGACCTAGCTCCCGTTTCGCCGCCGGATTGGCGCGCCGCGGCATTTGTTTGTAGTGACCGGTACGGTTGTCATTCATTGGTCGCCCGGACACGAAAATGAGGGTCGGATCGTCGTTGACGGATTTTCCGCGTTGTGAAACCTTGGCCCGTACGACGTTCGGGGCCGAAAGGGCAACGCTCTGTAAGATGGACGCCACGGTCTTCATCCCAGGTTATTCCGGACGCGAGCTGATTCACGAGGGGCCTGCGGTGGCCCTTTTTCGTGGCCTCCGAGACAGCGACCGCGCACCTGTCGTGATCAAGGTGACGAGGGGGGATCGCCCGCGCCCGCGCGAGCTGGCCAGGTTGCGCCACGAGCACACCCTCCTGCGTATGCTGGAGGGCCCGGGCATCATCAAGGCCCACGCGCTCGTCGGGTACGGCGCCGGCCTCGCGCTCATCCTGGAGGACACCGGCGGCGAATCGCTCGCCCTCCGCCTGCGACGCGGCCCGCTCGAGCTCCGCGCCTGCCTCGACATCGCGCTCGCGCTCGCGCGGATCCTCGACGGCGTCCACGCGCGCGGCGTCATCCATAAAGACATAAACCCGAACAATGTCCTCGTCGGAGAGCGCCCCGCCGACGTCCGGCTCATCGATTTCGGCATCGCCACGCTCCTGTCCCACGAGAGCCCACCGGCAGCGGGGCACGCGTTCATTGAAGGGACGCTCTGCTACATCGCCCCCGAGCAGACGGGCCTCCTCCGGCGCACGGTGGACTCCCGCGCGGATCTCTACGCCCTCGGCGCCACGATGTACGAAATGCTGACCGGCGCCCCGCCGTTCGACGAAAAGGACCCCATCGATCTGGTGCACAGCCACGCCGCGAGGGTGCCCGCGCCCCCTCACGAGCGGCGGAGCGGGATCCCGGAGGTCGTGTCGGCGATCGTGATGAAGCTGCTCGCGAAGGCCGCGGAGGACCGTTATCAGCAGGCCGCCGCGCTCGCGGCCGACCTCTCGAGGTGCGTCACGGCGCTCGACGCCGGCGGCGCCGTCGAGGCGTTCGAGCTCGGGCGCAGGGACATCCGCGATACGCTGACCATTCCGGAGAAGCTCTACGGGCGCGAAGCCGAGGTCGCGGCCCTCCTTTCGACGTTCGACAGGATGAGCCGCGGCGAGGCGGAGATCGTCCTGCTCGCAGGCGCGGCGGGCGTCGGCAAATCGGTGCTCGTGCAGGAGGTGCAGCGCGCCCTCGCGCTTCGTGGGGGCCAGCTCGTCGCCGGCAAGTTCGACGCGCTCCGCCGCGATATGCCGTTCAGCGCGTTCATACAGATCTTCCGCGAGCTCGTGAAGGGCGTGCTCAGCGAGCCGCCGGATCGGTTCGCGGAGCGACGGAGCGCGCTCCTCGCGGCGCTGGGCGAGGGCGGCGCGCTGCTCATCGACCTCGTCCCCGAGCTCGAGCGTGTCATCGGCCCGCAGCCGCCCGCCCCCTCCGCGGGTCCCGTCGAGGTGCAGAACAGGCTCGGGATGCTGATGCAGAGCTTCGTCCGCGCCCTCTCCGGCCCGCAGCGCTTGCTCGTCTTCTTCATCGACGATCTGCAATGGGCCGACGCCGCGTCGCTCTGGCTCATGCGCCTGCTCACGACGGATCCGGCCGGGCGCGCGGTCGTGCTCCTGGGTGCCTATCGGGACACCGAGGTGGACGACGCGCACCCGCTTCGATTGACGCTGAGCGAGATCCGGAAGCAGGGCGTGACCCTGACGGAGCTCGCGATCCGCCCGCTCGACGAGGGGAGCGTCGTGAGGCTGCTCGGGGACACGCTCCCGCGGAGCGATCCCGCGCGCCTCCGGACGCTCGCCGGGCAGCTATGGGCAAAGACGGGCGGCAATCCGTTTTTCCTGTCGCAGCTCCTCCTCGCGCTCCATCGCGACGGCCTCTTCCGCGCGGATCGAGCCGAGGGGAGATGGACGTGGGACGACGCGGAGATCGCGGCGGCGCAGATCGCGGACAACGTGGCCGATCTCATGGCCACGCGCCTCGGGCAGCTCGATCCTCGCGCCCAGCGGATGTTATCCATCGCGGCGTGCGTCGGCCGCGAATTCGACCTGGCGACGCTGCATGCGATCGCCGACGAGCCCCTGGGCCGCGTGGCCGCATCGTTATGGCCCGCGCTCCGGGAGGGGTTCATCGTGCCCCTGGATCAGGACTACCTGCTCCTGCCGACGTCGGGGGACGGCGAGGTCCCGGGCGTCGCAGGTGGCTTCGATACCGCGGACGGGGATACCGCGATCAACGCGCGTTATCGATTCCTGCACGATCGCGTCGAGCAGGCTGCGTACGCGCTGGCCCCGGCCGAGGTCCGGGCCGGCCTTCACCTGCGGATCGGACGGCGGCTCCACCTCGCGCTCGGCGAGGGCGCGCGGCCCGAGGAGCTCTTCGAGGCGGCCCGCCAGCTCAATGCGGGCGCCGCTCACCTCCAGGACGGCGCGGAGAGGCGGGCGGTCGCGCGGCTCGACCTGCAGGCCGGCCGAGCCGCGAAGGGACAAGGCGCGTACAGCGAGGCGGCGGCCTTCCTCGCGGCGGGCTTCGTAATGATCCACGACGAGGGGTGGGCTGGCGAAGACGATCTGACGTTCGCGCTCGTCCGGGATCAGGCGGAGTGCGAGGCCATGGCGGGCCGCTCCGCCCAGGCCGACGCGCTCATCGACCTCATCCTCGGGCGGGCCGGCCGCGCGTGGCAACGCGCAGACGCATACGGCGTGCGAGTCATCATGTACGCCTCGCTCGGGCGGTTCTCCGAGGCGATGGACGCGGGGCGCGCGGGCCTCGCGCTGCTCGGCGTCGACCTCCCCCCGACCCCGGAGGAGGCGGAGGAGGCCGCGACGCGCGAGGCGCAGCGGATCGAGCACCTCCTCGCGGAAGGGGGCGCCCGCGCGCTGCTCGCGTCGCCCGAGCTCACGGACCCGGAGGAGCTCGCGGCGGCCCGGATCCTCCCCGATCTGCTGGTCCCCGCGTATTGCACCGACATCCGGTTCTGGAAGCTGGTCCTCGCGACGCAGACCTTGCGCGGGATGACGCGTGGCCATTGCGGCGCGACGGCTCAATCTTATGTGTCGTACGGGTTCTATCTGGCCGGGGCGCTCGGGCGTTATGCCGAGAGCCGCGTCTTTGGCGAGGTCGGGCTCCGGCTCGCCGAGGCGCACGGCGACCCGGCGCTCCTCTGCAAGGTGACCCAGTCGTTCGCGACGTTCGCCGGTTATGCGCATCCGCTGCGGCAGGTGCTCCCGCATTTCGCGCGGGCCCGGGAGCTGAGCCTGCAGTCGGGCGAGCTCGTGTATGGCTCGTTCGCGTGCGTCTTCGTCCCGGTGACGCTCTTTCGAATGGGCGAGCCGCTCGACGTCGTGACCGCGGAGGTGCGCCGCAGCGGCGCCATCCTGAAGCGGATCCAGAACCCCATGTCGAGCGCGCAGCTCCTCGCGGTCCAGCAGGCGATCGCCTGCATGCGTGGAGACACCGAGAGCCCCGCGTCCTTCAGCGACGAGGCGTTCGACGAGGCCGCGTGGGTCGCGGGCCTCGATCCGGTCGCGATGGGGTTTGTCCGAGGCCTCTATTTCACCTACAAGACGCTCACGCTTTACCTGCACGACCGTCCCTCCGCGGCGCTCCCGCTCATCGAGCGCGCCGAGGAGGCCGCGGCGGCGGTCGTGGGACATCACTGGCCGACCGATCTGCCATTTCATGCGAGCCTCGTGCTCGCCGCGGTGCACCCGGGCGCGTCGCCCGAGGAGAGGCCGCGCCTCCTGGAGCGGCTCGTGCGTTATCGCGACAAGCTCTCCTCGCTCGCGGAAGCCTGCCCGGAGAACACCGCCCATCGGCACGCCCTCGTCGCGGCCGAGATCGCGAGGCTCGAAGGGCGCCCCAGCGAAGCCATCGACGCTTACGAGCAGGCCATCGCGCTGGCCGGCAAGCACGGCTTCGCGCAGGACGAGGCGATCGCGAACGAGCTGTATGGCCTCTTCTTCCTCGGGCGGGGGCAATCGAAGAATGCCCGCACGTATTTGATCGAGGCTCATGATGGCTACCTCCGCTGGGGCGCTTCGGTCAAGGTCGCGCAGCTCGAGAGAAGACACAGGGCCCTCCTGTCTGCGCAGGCCCTGCCGCCCGCCCCTGCCGTCGAGGTTGTCTCGACGACCCTCACCAACCGTTCGACGGTCGGCAAGCTGCTCGACCTGACGACAGCCGTTCGCGCCGCGCAGGCGCTCTCCAGCGAGATCGTCCTGGATCAGCTCATCGAGCGGCTGATGCGCATCATCCTCGCCAATGCCGGGGCGGAGCGTGGCTTTTTGATCCTCGAGCGGGGCGGGACGTGGGTCGTCGAGGCCCGGTTCCAGGTCAGCCCGGATCTCGTGGAGTCCCGGCTCGACACCCCCCTCGAAGCGCGCGCGGATCTGGCCCAATCCGTCGTCCGATACGTGGCTCGCACGCAAGAGCCGCTGGTGCTGGAGAGCGCCACGCGTGATCCGCGTTTCGCGGCGGACGCTCACGTGAGGAGCGCCGCCCCGCAGAGCGTGCTCGCCGTCGCATTGACCCACCAGGGCCGTTGCCGCGGCGTCTTGTACCTCGAGCACAACCGCACCGCGGGCGCGTTCGCCGAGGAGCGGCTGGAGTTCTTGCAGATGCTCTGCGCGCAGGCGGTCATCTCCATCGAGAACGCGATGCTTTATGATCGGCTGCAATCGGTGAGCGCCGAGCTCCGGGAGCTCAACCAGCACCTCGAGCAGGGGATCGCCCTCCGCACCGAGGAGCTCTCCGCGGCCAACGAGCGCCTCTCGCGCGAGCTCGAGGAGCGCGCGCAAGCGGAGAGCGCGCGCGCCGCGCTTCAGGAGGAGATCATCCAGATGCAAGGCGCGCGGCTCGAGGAGCTCTCGATGCCGCTCATCCCGATCACCGAGGAGATCCTCGTGCTCCCCCTCATCGGGACGATGGACGCACCACGCGCCGAGGCGATGATGCAGGCGGTCCTCCACGGATCCCAGCAGCACAGGGCGCGGACGGTCATCATCGACGTGACGGGGATGAAGCGCGTGGACGCGCGCGCGGCGGGCGCATTGCTCCAATCGGCGAGCGCGCTCCGCCTGGTCGGCGCCGAGGTCGTCCTGACGGGCATGCGCCCCGACTTCGCGCGCGCAATCGTGGAGCTCGACCTCGACCTCGCCAGGCTCGTCACCAAGGGGACGCTCCAGAGCGGCATTGCCTACGCCATGGGCCGCGCACGCCGGCGGATTTGATCAACGGCGAGAGAGGCGTCCGTCGCTCGGTCAGAGGGAACCCACGAAACGAAGCAGCAGAGCCCTGTCCGACGCCGAGAATGCGCGGAATACCTCGCGCGAGGCTTCGGCCTCGCCTCCGTGCCAGAGGATGGCCTCCTCGATGCTCCGGGCGCGCCCGTCGTGCAGGAGACGCGTGTGTCCGGAGACCGAGCTCGTCATGCCGACGCCCCAGAGCGGCGCCGTCCGGAAATCGCGACCTCCCGCCTCGTGGTCGGGGCGATCGTCGGCGAGCCCCGGTCCCATGTCGTGAATCAAGAGATCGGTGTACGGGTAGATCCGCTGGCCTTCTACCTCGGGAAAACCCGCGAGTGGGCCGGTGACGAACGATGGCGTATGACACGCGCCGCAACGCGCCTGCGAAAACAGCGCCTTTCCGAGGAGCACCTCGGGGTCGGCGGCGTCCGGGCGATAGGGTACGGCGACGAGGTGAGAAAGTAGGACGATCGCGTCGAAGCGAGCCGCGTCGATGTCCAGCGTCGTGCCCGCGGCCGCGATGCAGCCCGCCTGCGCGGGTGGGCAATTGTCGGTCGGGCGCAGAGGAGAGGTGATGCCGATGTCCCCGAGGAAGGCCCCGGCGGTTTGGCGCGCGAGATCCACCTCGTTCGCTTTCCACCCGAAGCGCCCGGGCGAGATCGCTCCCTCGACGGAGACATGGTTCCTGCGTCCGCGAATCCCGTCGCCGTTTTTATCCTCGGGATCGACCAGCGCCTCAATGTCCTCCTCGCGGACGGCGGCGAGCAAGCCGAGCCCGATCATCGGCTGCGCGACCCGTGGTGAAATACGGGTCCCCGCCGCGAGGGGGCCGAACGCGAGATCGTGCGCAGGGTAAGCCGGCTCGAGCAGCTCGTACGCTGTGCCATCTGCGTACGAGCCTGCTTTCGTGGCATATTCGACAGAAAACCACCCCTCCGGTGATACGCCGGGGATGGCCTTGTTCTGGAGCTGATCGCCATAGCGGGGATCGGGGACGAACGTCGCGCCGTCCTCCGAGGGGATCGACAGCCGCACGAGCATCGACGTCATCGGCTGACCGGGGGGCGGCGGTGCGCCTCGGCCACCTCGAAAATGGCAGCTCCGGCAGGAGGTCCCGACGTACGTCGGGCCGAGTCCGTCCCGATCGACCTCGCCCCCCACGGTCCAGGCGACGTCGAAGAGCGCGAGCCCGGCCTCGAACGTCCCCAGCCGCTCCAGAGATAGATTCGCCGCGGGGCGCAAGAAGCTCTTTTCGTCACGCGTCTCGATCGTCGTGTCGCCCCCGGGCCGCTCTTCCCCGGGCTCGAACGATGCCGGCGTGGCTCCGCCCGCGCCGGCCGTCCCAGCACCCGAGCCGCCGCCCGCGCTCGATGAAGAGCCGCCGGTCCCGCTCGTGCTCGCGTCGACATGCGGGTCGGAGCACGCGAATCCGAGGGGGATCGCTGCGAGGAGGGCAATCCATCGCGCCATTCGGGGCATCACGGCCAGGGCACTCCAACGGGCGCACTCGAACGCTCCGGGCCTTCCGGCGGCAGCGGCAGGGCGAGCTGCCCGCTCGTATTCGAGCCCCATACCTGAAGGCCGCCGACGTCGTCCAGGGCAATGGCACCTGTGAGGCCCGCGGCGGCCGCGCGCACGCCGCCGACCAGGCACGGCGCTGGCTTGGTGCGTTGTTGGGTGTCGCCCACGCCGAGCTGCGCGAGGCTATTTTGACCCCACCCGAGAAGCTCTCCGCTCGCGAGCGCCGCATAACTCGTATTTCCGCGAGCGTCGAGCGCGACCGCTCCATCCGGCAATACAATGGGAACGGGCTGCGGCCTGGAAGCCAGGATGCCGGCCGAACCGTCCCCGATCTGCCCGCTCGAGCCGAGCCCCCATGCATACACGCCGCCCGTGGCGGTCAGAGCGAGGACGTGGTCCCGCCCGGCGGCCACGTCGACGACATTTTCGAGATTCGGCACGATGAGCGGCGCGGGGTGAGGGGAGATGTCCTCGTCGCCGATCCCGAGCTGGCCCTCGTCGTTCGAGCCCCACGCGTGGACGAGGCCGTTCACGTCGACGGCGAACGACGCGTCGTCCGAGGCGGCGATCGCGACGATTTCGGCCGAGGTGACGACCTCGACGATCCCGGCGTGGCTCTCGGTATCACCCACGCCGAGCTGCCCGCGACCATTCTGCCCCGCGGCGAAGACGCGACCGTCCGCGCGTAGAAACAAGCCATGCCCTCCGCCGGGCGCGAGGGCCACGATGTCCTCGAGCCCTGCCACGGCCTCGAACGCCGGCTGTCCCGCGGTCGCCACGAACACGTGCCCCTCGGTATCGAGCGCGAAGAGCGAACCTCCGCCCTCGGCCACGGAGACGATCCCCGCCGGCGCGTCCCTCACGGTGGGAATCGGGGCGCCGCCGCCCCATTGCACGATCGCCCCGTCGCGAACGGCGTACATCGTGTCGAGGGATGCTGCCACGAGACGCCCACCAACCAGGTGCGCCTCCGCGGCGGCCGTCCCCGAGGGCGAAACGATCGTCACGACAAACGGCGAAACGCCGCGCGACAGAGGGAGCCGCATCCGCGCCGTCCCCGCGGTCACGGACGCGTCGATGATCCGCTCGTCGACGATCTCTTCGCCGCGCTGGAGCCGGACCGTCGCGCCCCCTCCCGACACGGTGAACGCGACGTCCACATCCACGTTACGGCGCTGAAATGCCATGCCAGGCGGCGGGCTCACGAGCGTGAGGGTGGCCTCTTCGGCCGGCGGGGTCGTGCTGCCTCCTTCACCGCTCGAGCTCGCGCCGCCTCCTCCTGCGCCTTTGGCCATCCCACCAGAGCCCCCCGATCCCGTCGAGCTCCCGGCCGTCGAATTCGATTTCGACGGCCCGTCGCCGGAGCACGCGCCGAGCGCGCACCCGGCGAGGACCAGAACGACAAACGCGCGGGGCCTCATGGGAGCGTCACGAGCCCCGGCGTCGGATACGCCCAGTTGTTGAGCAAATTCGGCCGCCCGAGGCTCCCGTTCGTGCTCCATCCCCACGTGTAGATCGCGCCGTCCGGCGCCACGCCAATCGCGTGTGTCGCCCCGGGGTCGAGCTCGAGCGTCGCGGGTATCGAGAGCGGCGCGTCCGGCGCGCTTCGATCGACGGTATCGTCGCCGCCGATGCCGAGCTGCCCATTGAAGTTCTGCCCCCAGCCGACCGCGCTGCCGTCCGCCCGGACGGCGAAGCTGTAGTTCCCGTCGGCGAAGACCGCGACCCCGTCGGTCAACCCCACGACAGCCGTCGGTGAATGAGCCTCCGCGTCGGCGCCGCTCATCCCATTGCCCACCTGCCCGCTCTGGTTGAGCCCCCACGCCATGATCGTCCCGTCCGCGCGCAGCGCGAGCACGTGATCCCGCCCCGAAGCGAGGTGCACGACGTCGGAGAGCCCCGGCACCTCGACCGGCGTCGAATGCGGCTCCCCATCCGCGCTCCCCTGGCCGAGGTTGCCATACAGGTTCCTCCCCCACGCCCATACGGTGCCATCGCGCCGCAGCGCCAGAGAATGCTTCGAACCACCGACGACCTGGATGACGTCCTCGAGCGCCGCGACCGTCACCGGGTAATGGCGGTCCTCGGTCGTGCCGTCGCCGAGCTGCCCCGAGCTATTGTCGCCGAAGGCGCGGACCGTCCCGTCCTCGAGCAAGACGAGCGTGTGATCGTAGCCGAACGTCGCGGCGAGCACACCGGAGAGGCTCGTGTTCTGCGTGGGGACGTCGCGATGGACCGCGTCGAGCATCTCCGGCGAGCCCAGGCCGAGCCGGCCGTCGGTGTTGGTCCCCCAGACGAACAGGGCGCCGTCCTTGCGGAGCGCGAGGGATTGATTCTGTCGAAAATCGAGGGCGGTGATCTCCTCGATGCCGGGCACGAGCACGGGCTCGAAGCGCGACGTCGTGTCGCCCCCGCCGAGGCCGAGCTGCCCGAGGTTGTTGCGGCCCCACGCCGCGACCTTCCCCGACACGATAACGCCCGTATGAGACCCTCCGGCGCCGACTCTTCGTTCGAACGTCACCTCGAGGGGCACCTCCGTTCGATGGCCGGCGAGGTCCTCGGCCGCGACGACGAGCGTGTTTTTCCCGCGTGTCGGCCGCGCGTCGACGGCTGCATCGAACATCGTGGCGCCATGGGTCACGTCGAGCGCCGTCGCGGGGGCGCCGTTCCACGTGAATTCGACTTTCGCCAGGCCCCCCGCGTCCTCGGCGTGCACGGAGACGAGCAAACGAGCCGTGCGGAGAAGCGCGCCGTCGCCCGGCCCTGCGAGGGTCACGACGGGCGGGGCATGGTCGGCGGATGCGCCGCCCTCGCCGCCCTCGCCGCCGACGCCACCCGCGCCGCCGCCGCCACCCGCGCCGCCGGCCCCTCCACCCGAACCACCTTGGCCACCGCTGCCGGAGCTCGCGGAGGACGAGCCTGCGCTCCCCCCGGGGTCGGTTGACCCTGCGTCGCTGCAACCCGTGCCCGCACACAAGACGAGAGCCGGGGCCAGGGCCCACGGCCAGAAGGCTGTCGTTTTCATGGAAAGCTCCGCGGAAGGGCGCCTGTGAGGTTCGCGGGGACAGCGTCGTTCACGACGGCTTCTCCCGGGTCGGCCCGGACCGAGGCTACCTTCGGTTTCTGCAATTGACAATGAAAATCGATTTCATGTCGGACAGAACGTTGTCCAGCCATCAAATTTGCTGCAGCAACAGAGAAATAATTTGGCAAGGTTGAATTTTTCTCGGTTGCCGCAACTGAAAACGATTTTCATTGTCATCTGTGTTGGTTTCGGTAGGCTCCGCGGGGTCTTCACGCGAAGTTCGGAAGCCATGCGCATGTATTTGTTCTTACTACTCCTCACCGGCGTCCTCTCGGGATGTGGCAACGATGATGCGGCGACGACGACTGCGGCCGGCGGCGGCGTCCCGCCCGAGGTGTTGCCGCCGCTACCGCCCATCGAGGGGCTCACGCCCTTCGTGGACCTGAACCTCGACCCGCGTATCGTCGAGGTCGACCTCGTCGCGCGGAAAAACCAGGTCGCCCTCCGTCCCGGCATCGCGACGCGGCTCCTCAATTACAACGATCAATTCCCCGGCCCGCTCCTCCATGCGCGCGTGGGCGACCGGGTCATCGTCCATTTCAAAAACGAGCTCGACGAGTCGACGGTCGTACACTGGCACGGGCTCCGGATCTCCGACGCGATGGACGGCTCCCCCATGATCCAGGCCCCCGTGGAGCCCGGCGCGTCGTTCACGTACGATTTCATCGTGCCCGACGCGGGCACGTACTGGTATCACACCCACCTCCACCAGATCGAGCAGTTCGAACGCGGCTTGTATGGCGCGATCGTGGTGCACGAGAGAGAGTTTCCCACCTTCTCGGCGGAGCGGCTCTTCGTCGCGGATGACATCCGGCTCGGCGCGAACAATCAGGTCTCGGCGTTCCAGGAGAGCGGCCCCGATATCGGCGCGGGGCGCGTCGGCAATACGCTGCTCGTCAACGGCAATGTGGTCAACGGGGAGACGGGCCAGCCGTTCACGTTCTCGATCCCGCGCGGCGCCATCGAGCGGTGGCGCTTCGTGCAGGCGACGAACGCGCTCGCCCACGGATTGCGGATCCGGGGCGCCGACGTCCGCGTCATCGCCACCGACGGCGGCCTCTTGCCGCAGCCGTTCACGCTCGAGCGTGTCGATATCGCGCCCGGCCAGCGATACGATTTCGAGGTGCGGCCCCACGCGGACGCGACCGAGGTCGTGCTCGAGGCGCTGATCCAGGTCCTCGACGAGAACAACCAGGTGGTCGAACAGCCCATCGCGTACGCCCGCGCGACCGTCGAGGGCGAGGTGAAGGCGGAGGAGCCGATCTATCCGCTCGTCGAGCTCCCCCGGGTCGACGTAGAGCCGGCCGAGACGCTGCAATGGAAGCTCTCGGGCGGCGTGGTGGACAACGAGGTCCAGTTCACCATCAATGGTGTGCCTGCGTATGTGGGCGAGGGCCACGAGCACGTCCTCTTGCACACCTTCAAGCCGAACGTCCCCGTGGCGATCACGTTGACGAGCAACGTGAGCCCTGCGCATCCTTTCCATATCCACGGTCAGTTCTTCCAGGTCGTCGCGCGTGGCGGAGCGCCCGTCTTCGAGCCCGGCCTGCGGGACACCGTGCACGTGCGCGGCAACGAGAGCGCGACCATTCTCTCGTATTTCGAGAATCCCGGGCGCTGGATGGTCCACTGCCACATCTCCGAGCACAGCGAAAAAGGCATGATGGCCGATATCCAGGTCGACGCGCCGGTCGGGCATCACCAGCACTGACGGGCCCCTCGTGGGTCGCTTGAAAGGCAGATCTAAAGGAGTTTTTATGAACGATCGAACCCTCTACATCGACCGCTGGACGCTCGCCGCGCTGGCGCTCCTCCTCGTCCTCGTGCCTGCATGTGCCGCGATGGAGGGCCCTCATGACGAGCAGCGTACGTTCCGCAGCCCGGATGCACCCACCGAAGAAGGTGGCGGTGGTCTGGGCGGCATGAGTCCAAGCCCGACCGAGCCGAGCGACGACGACGACGACGATCACGACGACGACGATTACGAGGACGACGAGGACGACGAGGACGACGAGGACGACGATTACGAGGACGAGGACGAGGAGGAGGAGGAGGACGAGGACGATTACGAGGACGAGGACGACGAGGACGACGAGGACGACGAGGACGAAGACGAGGACGACGACGAGGACGAAGACGACGAGACCTGACGGCGAGAACCTGCTGCGCGCAAACGAGGGCACATGAGCCAGGTGCGCCTTTCCTCCAGCGTCACGAGCGCGTTTCTGCTCGTGGCCCTCGCCCGATCGTTATCGGCCGCGGAGCCTCCCGCCCTCTCGGCCAAGGTGAACGCCGAGACGTCCATCTATACCGACGACAATCACGTCGACGTCTTCACCCCGGCCATCGCCGGGACCGTGGAGAATCCGCTCGCTGGCTGGTCCGTCTCCGGCCATTACCTCGTGGACGTCGTCACGGCGGCGTCCCCCGATATCGTCGCCAGCGCCTCGCCCCCCTTCCAGGAGACGCGCCACGCGGGATCGGTCGGCGGGGCGTTTCGCTCGAACGACCTCGGCGCCTCCGCCGACGTATCCTTCTCCTCCGAGCCCGATTACCTCTCCCTCTCGGGTGGCGTCCGCGGCACGCTGGATCTGGCCCAGAAAAACGTCACCCTGTTCCTCGGGTATTCCTATCGAAATGACACCGCAGGTCGCGCGGGTACGCCTTTCGAGGTCTTCCAGCGCAAGCTGCACACGCACAGCCTGACGGGAGGGGCGTCGATCGTCCTCGGTCGCTCGACGCTCGTCACCGTCCAGATCGACGGGATCCTCGAGCGCGGCAACCAGAGCAAACCTTATCGGTACGTCCCGCTCTTCGAGGTCGGCACGGCGGGTCTCGTCCCCCCGGGCGCCAGCGTCGAGCAGGTGAATGCCATGCGCCTCGACGCGCGCCCGCTGGAGGAGCTCCCACGGCTCCGCGATCGTCATGCCCTCGCGGCGCGTATTTCGCACCGGTTCAGCGGGGCCACGCTTCGCCTGGAGGAGCGGTTGTACACGGATTCCTGGGGCCTGAAAGCGAGCACGACGGACGCGAGGTACATGCTCGACGTCGGCCGGCGGGTGACGATCTGGCCCCACGCGCGGGTGCACGTGCAGTCCGGAGCCACGTTCTGGCGTCGCGCCTACGAGGTGCAGGGCCCCGAGCCGGGCACCCTCGATGTCCCCGTGATTCGCACGGGTGATCGTGAGCTCGGCCCTCTCTATACGCTGACCGGAGGCGGCGGGATCTCCGTGGAGCTCTCTTCCCGCTTTTTGATGAGCCTCCAGGTGGACGGCACGTACACTTCTTTCCTCGACGCCCTGTACGTGTCGCGTCGCATCGGGTTCTTCTCGGCCCTGTCCGCGCAGGCTTCCTTCGAATGAGGTCGTGAGCTCAAAACGCCGCCGTGCCCCCGAGCTCCAGGGAGACGGCGGTCCCGTTCGAGGGGAACATCCGCATCACCTTGGCCCCCACCGAGACCCCGAACCGCCGCGAAATGGCATAAGCGAGGGAAGCTCCACCCCCGAAGAAGGCCGTACCTGATTTCCGGTACACGGCGAGCTCCTGCACCGGCGGGTTGTCGAGCTGGCCTGCCGGCGGCGGCTTCTGAAGGTCCTCCGTGACGACGAGGCGATATTTGGTGTCGACCTGCGCGATCCCTCCGCAGGTGAACAACAAGAAGCGTAGCCCCTCGTGCTGGAAGGGGTCTCTGCCGAAGGTATAACCGACGCGCGCTTCGCCGTGGAAGGGCAAGAAGCTCGGGCCTTCGGCGCCGTCCGGCCGCGGTCCACCTCCCCGTAGCACCCATCCGAGGCGTATCCCGAGCGTGACGTTGCCGGAGAGAATCCGATCGTAGCCGCCCAGGAGCCGCGTCGTCGCGAGCCCGGGAAATGCGCGAATGTCTCCCGCCGGGTCGGGCAGCGGCGCGCCGTGGTACTGCGTCCCCGACGCCCGAAAACACGCGAAGCCGCCCTCGATCTGGTTTCGCATCGCGCACGGGTTCGTCCCTACGTGTAGCCCCAGGTCCTGCGCGAGCGAAAGGGAGAAGAGATTCGTCACGCGGGACGACGGCGCCTCGATCCGCGCCTCTGCGGCCTCCGACGGCCCGGCCCACGTGCAAACGGCCCACGTCGCGACGGCCGCGGCGCCGCGGCCCACCCATTTTTGGAGCTTCACGGTTCGTACACCAGGCGCATGGTGGTGAAGCCCGTCGTGTCGGGCGGGACGAAATCCAGCGGCGCCGAACCACGGGTGAAGGGAATGGACACCGTCGGCCCGTCCGGCTCGCTCTTGCTCGAGGAGTTCCACTCCGTGAACTCGACGTGCACCTGGTATTCGCCGTCCGGCGCGGGCATGCCCTCGAGGTTCGTCCCGTTCCAGGAGGACGCGTGTGCTCCATGGTTTTTCCGCGTCGCGCCCGTCACGGCGTCGACGATGTTCGCGCCCGAGGCCACGTCCCATTGCACGAGGTGCTTGGCGCGTTTGGCCGCCCAGAGCTCGAGCGTCTTCACGAACGTCCCCTGCCCATCGGTGATCCACACCGCGCCCACGTTTTTCGGCGCGTACTCTCCGTCGACCGAGACGGTCGTGAAGTGAAAGACGAGCCCATCCGCGGCAGCCATTCCGCCGCCCGCGCCCCCACCTCCCGAACCCGCGGAGGCCGAAGGGGACGTCAGCTCGGAGTCCGGGGGAGCGCCACCGCCGCCGCGATAAGGTGTCCAGAATGCGGGGTCGCCCCCGTTGGCCGGGCCGCAGCCGGCGACGAAGGCCGCTACGAGCCCGAACGAGGGCCAGATGCGCCATGCGCGGCGACCATTGTGGAGGTTCGACGAAGCCATGAGACCTGTTCTTGACTTTGACTTTCATTTCCAGTATACCGGCGCGCGGCCAACCTGGCAAGGCCGATCGTTCGTCATGTTGCTTTCGTCATCCAGCAAGCGCGCAGCCGCTTGGATCGTGGTCCTGGGGCTCTGCGCCGCTTCGTCCGGGTGCGGTGATCCGCTTCGAGAGGACGCGGTCGTGAGGCTCGGCGACGAGTTACCCGGCGTCCCCGCGGGCCCGCTCCATCGCGCGGGGCAACCTTGCCTGGTATGCCACGACGGCTCCACGTCGACCCCCTTCAGCGTCGCCGGCACGATTCACCTGCGCATCGATGGGGCCCAGCCGGCCGCCTCTGCGCTCGTGCACTTCGCCGACGGTCTGGGCAACACGTATCGCGTGGCCACGAATTGCGCCGGGAATTTCTTCGTTCGCCCCGGCGATTACGAGCCGGCGTGGCCGCTGTGGGTCCGCGTCGAGCGCGAGGGGTGGACGCAGGTCATGGAGTCCCCGGTGAACGGCGACGGCTCGTGCGCGAGCTGCCACGCCCCCGCGCCGGGCCCGGGTTCGGCCGGGCCCATTTACATGATTCCATTCGAGGGCGAGCCCGAGGAGGCGGGTTGTCCATGAAAAAGCTCCTCCCCGTCGCCTCGCTGTCGCTGGCCCTCCTGGGTTGCATCCCGAGCGAGGAGATCGAACCCGACGCTTCGTGGCAACTGCCGAGCCGCGCGGCCTTTCCCCCGGTCCTCGACGCGCTCGAGCCGCGATGCGCGACGCTCGATTGTCATGGAAAACCAGAGCGGAACCTGCGGCTCTACACGAGCTCGGGGCTTCGCCTCTCGCCCTCGGACGTCCCAGGCTCGGGATCCACGACCGAGGCCGAATACGAGGCCAGCTATCGATCCGTGGTCGGTCTGGAGCCCGAGTGGATGAGCCTCGTCGTCGGCGAGCAGGGCGAGGCGCCGGAGCGGCTCACCTTCCTCCGGAAGGGGCGAGGCGTGGAGGCGCACAAGGGCGGCGTCATCCTGGTCCCGGGAGACGCCGCGGACGATTGCGTCACGAGCTGGCTCGCGTCGAGGCTCGACGCAGACGCCTGCGCACGAGCCGCCGACGTTATCCCTCCGTGGTGAACGACGTGACGCTCCTCCTCGACACGACTCCCTGATTCATCGCCGCGAGCGCTTCCGCGCCGGTCCGCCCTCGTCATCCCTGAAGCTTTCCCATTTTCACCGAGAAGAGAGTTGCCCTCGGGTCGAAACGCCGACCGCCCAGCCGCGAACTGCGGGCGTCTTCGACATCGGCGCTCGACGTCGCTCGCCCGGGACCGAAGATAGGGGTGGCCGGGCCGAACGAGGCCGCAGCGCCTTCATTTCGTGTGCGTGCGCTGCTCCCGTCTCGGCTCGTCGAAACGGAAGGAGTGGTGGAGATGAACCGTACATCGACGAAGATGGTGCTCCTGGCGCTCGGCGCCTCGGCGTTGGTTTTCGGCGCGGGATGCGCGGCAGAGACGGTCGCTCCGGAAGAAATGGAGTCCACGGCCGCGCTCGAGAAGGAATACGAAGATATTTTCGCCGAGGAGCAAGCGGACGAGGAGGCCCTCGGCGTGGCCGAACAAGAATTCCGACGTTGCGGGTTCGGCGCCTTCGGCTGCGGCCCGATTGGGGCCTTGCCCGTGCCCGCGCCTTATCCGGTGCCGGTCGCGACGCCGGTGCCTCAGCCCTATGCGGTGCCCGTGGATCGGCCCGTGCCCGTGCCCGTGCCGGTGGTGGTGGAGCGGCCCGTGCCCGTGCCGGTGGCGTTTCCGCAGCCGTACCCGGTGCCGGTGCCGCAGCCGTACGCGGTGCCGGTGGCTCGGCCCGTGCCGGTGCCGGTCGCGTGTCGGTTCAACCCGGGCCCCTGCGGCGCCTTCTGGTGACTGGTCGATTCGCGTTCTGCGAGTCCCCGGAGCGATTCCGGGGCTCGCGGACCACCGAATCGGTTACGGTGCAGCCACGCAACCGCGGTGGTTCCCATGATGCACCGGACCAAGCTCGCTCTTCTCGTCGCCTCCACGATCTCGCTCGCCGCAGTCTCCGCGCGGGCCGACCCCTCGGCAGGCTTGCCGCCGCGGTCGGACGCGGAGGTCGCGCGGCGTATCGCGTTCCTCCAGGCGCGCCTCGATCGCGGGACCGCCCCGGCGAACCGATGGTGGTATGGCTGGTACACGGGGTGGACCGCGCTGACGGTCGGGCAGGGCGCCGTCGCCGTCGCCATCACCGACCCGGGCCTTCGCGCGGACGCCGCCGTCGGCGCAGTCGGGTCGTCCCTCGGTTTGATCCCGCTTTCGTTCGTCCCGTTCCCCGCCCGCCACGCCGCCGCCGATCTGCGAGCGATGCCGGACGCGACGCCCGACGAGCGACGCAAGAAGCTCGCGCGCGGCGAGCGCCTGCTCCGCGAGAGCGCGGAGTCGGAGGTGCTCCGCCGCAAATGGTTCAATCACGTGCTGTCCGGCACGGTGTCCACGGGCGTCGGGCTGGTGCTGGCGCTGGGGTATGGCAGGCCGGTGACGGGCGCGCTGAGCGCGACGATCGGAATCGCGCTCAGCGAAGCGCAGATCTTCACGATGCCGACCGCCGCGATCGACGATTGGGAAGAGTACCGCCGCTCCGGCGGTACGGCCGGCGCGGGGCGACCGCGGCGGCCTGCTCCTGGTTTTTCCTGGTACGTCGCGCCGCTCGCCGGCGGCGCGGTGGTGGGTGGAGCGTTTTGACGCGCCGCGGGCCTCGGTCAGGAGTCGTAGCCGTAATTGCCGTCGAGGACGAGGACCACGCCGCTATCCGGGTAGAGAAGCACGACGCGGGTGATGAAGTCGGTGCAGTTGTGGCACGACACCTGCTCGCTGTAATACCACGCCTCGATGTCGCCGCCGCCCGCGAAGGCGTCGATCGCGGCGAGCAGGGCGCTGCCGCCGTTCGCTCCGAAGAACGTGGTCGCGGAGAGGCCGGCGCGATCGGTGAACGTGCCGTATTCGGAGGCAGGCTGGTTCTGATCCGTGGAGGCGATCTCGTCGACCACGCTCGCGATCGTGACCGGCGCCGCTGGGCACTCCGGCGTATCGTAGGCGGCGATGGGCTGGAGATTGCGCCAGTTGTAGCCGCTCGATCCCTGGTTCCACGCCGCGCGCGCCGGCTCGAGCGAGGAAGCGTCGATCGAGGCGAGCGAGAGGGGCTCCTGCAGCACGTCGCACGCATCCGCATGGACACAGCGCTGCACCTGGCGGTAGGAGCCACACGCCGCGAAATCGGTCGTTCCCGCGGGCTGGCTGAGGTAGCAGGCGTGAACCGAAGGCTCGCACGCGGGCGTCGGCCATACCGTGTAGGGGTCGCCGGAGGTGAGGGCGAGGCCCGTCACGCGCGCGACGAGGCGCGCGCTCTTCTTCGCGAGGGTCCCGTCGGGGCGCGTCGCGCTGAAGGAAAGGTACTGCGTGTGCGGATCGATGGCGTCATGCAGATTCGCGTACGACCAGTCGAGGCGGTAGCTGTTCGCATCGACGGGGAAGACCGTCGGCGCGCCGTCGGGCGCCGTGACGGTGAGCGGGTTTCCGAGCACGTCGGCGCCGCCGCGATAGACGACGTTGTCGGTGCCGTTGAGGGCGTAGAACGGCTGCACGGCCTCGTCGATCCAGATGTCGCTCGATCCGAGGAAATCGTAAAAACGCGCCGAGACCTCGACCCGAGCGGTGTACTGGTTGGGCGTGCCCGTGAAGGTGTTGATGGAGACGAAGAGCGGCAGGCCGGAGAGCAAGCTATTCAGCTCGTGGCCCTCGTGGATCACGACCTCGAGCCGCCGCTCGCTGATGATGTTCGCCTGTCCGAAGGCGTCATCGGGAACGAAGCTGAACACGCTCTTCAGGTAGCGGTTCGCGGTGCCGCGCAGGATGAGCGCGCGGACGCCGTCGCGCTCCTCGAAGGTGCCGAGCGTCTCGAACGAGAAGTCGAGGTCCCCCTCCGAGGCATAGATCCGGGTCGCCGTGGCGGCGGAGGCTGTCGACTCCGTTTCCTCCGGCAGCGCAGGATCCTGCGCTGCGCAGGCGGGCACGGCGAGGGCGGCCAGGAGACCGATTGCAAGGAAGCGCGATTTATTTACCATGATATCTCCCGTGGGTGGCGACCTCTTATTGCGCATGAACGTCCACTTGGCAAGTGCCGGGAGTATTAAAAGCCGGCGTCACCCCCCGCGGCGCTGTCGGGCGCGCAGCTCTTGCAGCGCTTCGCGTTCCTCCGTGCGCTCGGCGATGGCGGCGCGCTTGTCGTGCACCTTCTTCCCGCGGCCGACGCCGAGGGCCACCTTCACGTGGCCATTCCGGAAATGCAGGTCGAGCGGCACGAGCGTGTAGCCCTCGCGCATGATGGCGCGCTCGATCTGCCGGATCTCGCTCGCGTGGAGGAGCAGCTTGCGCGCGCTGCGCTCGTCGTGCGGGAACGCGCGCGCGTGGAGGAAGGACGCAATGTGCATGTTCCTCAGCCATACCTCGCCACGCTCGACCACCGCGTACGCGTCGGTCAGGTGCACGCGCCCCTCACGCAGCGACTTCACCTCGCTCCCGCGCAGCACGATGCCCGCCTCGTACCGGTCCGACAGCTCGTAATGAAACGTCGCCGCGCGGTTCCGCGCGATGACGTGCTCGCCGCTCTGCTTTCGCTCGTTCATGCAGCGTCTCAGCGGAGGGCCGTGATCTCGTGCAGCGCGCAGTCGGCCGGACCTCGTTTTGCCGCGATACGCGCCGTCCGCCCCACGGAGACCTTGTCCGCGACCGCGCGGTAGACGGGCTCCGAGACGAGGAGCCGGCTGCCGACCTCCTCGTTCGCCGATTCGACGCGGCAGGCGAAGTCGACCGCGCCGCCCATGGCAGCGACGAGCTTCGTGTCGCTCGCGCCCGCGGGCCCGACCACGACCTCGTCGAGGTGGATCCCGATCCCGATGTCGAAGGCCCGGCCATGGCTCGTCACGAGGTACGGCGCGAGCTGCGCCGTGGCTTCGAGCATCCCGAGCGCCGCCCGCACCGCGCGCGAGGCCGCCTCCGGCTGCCCGTCCGCGCCGAAGAGCGCCGAGAGGCCGTCACCCATGTAGTTGTTGATGAAGCCTCCCTCGGCCGCGACGACGCGCCCCATGGCCTCGAAGTAACGATTCAGCACGTAAATCACGTCATACGGCTCGAGCGACGCCGAGAACTCCGTGAAGCCGCGGATATCGGCGACGAGGATCGCGACGGGCAGCCTGGCCCCGAGCGCGGCCGCCTTCCCCGCGCGGAGACGGCTGATGATCTGCACGTCCTCCTGATCGAGCGCCAGCCTGCGGACGCGGACGGGGCCACGCGTGGTCGTCTGGCACGCCATGCGGACGCTCGGCGGCAGCCCGAACCATTCGGCGAGCGACTGCTCCCGCTCATTGCGAGGGTCGACGTGCTCGAGCCCCTCGAGCACGACCACGCGGCACGTGGAGCAGCGCGCATTGCCGCCGCAGGCGCGAATGTGCGGAACGCCCGCGGAGAGCGCGGCGGCGAGGAGAGTCTGTCCTTCCGGGGCATCGACGGAGATCCCGTCGGGCGCGTAGTGGATCGTGGCCATCGCCGCGCGACTCTACACCGCTCGTGGCGTCGCTGCGCGAGGATCGGCATGAATCCGACGGGGCCCTGTGGTAGAAGCGAGGGCGATGCACCCGCGGATCCGCTCGTCCTCCCTCGTTTTCCTCGTCTTCGCCCTCACCGCCTGCGACAAGAGCATCCCGGAGCCGGGCCCCGCGGCGGCCCCGATCACCACGGGGCCGAAGGTGGCCTCCGGCGCCCCCACGCCGACCGCCACGGCGGCCCCCACGCCGGTGCAGCGTATTGCCGCGCCGGCGAGGATCGTCGCGATCGGCGACGTCCACGGCGACCTCGCGGCGACACGCGCGGCGCTTCGAATGGCCGGGGCGATCGACGAGAAGGATCACTGGGTCGGCAAGGATCTCATGATCGTGCAGGTCGGAGACGAGATCGATCGCGGCGACGAGGATCGCGACATCCTCGACCTCTTCGAGCGCCTCGCCGACGAGGCCAAACGCGCGGGCGGCGCCGTGATCGCGCTCAACGGCAACCACGAGGTGATGAACGTCCAGCTCGATCTCCGCTACGTGACCGACGACGCATTCAAGGATTTCGTGGGGGTCTCCGGCGTCGCGACCGCGGATCGGCGCCTCGACCGCGTGGCGGAGCCGGCCAGGGCGCGCGCGGCCGCGTTTCTCCCCGGCGGCCCGTATGCGAAGATGCTCGCGAAGCGCGACCTCATCGCCGTCGTCGGCGACACGGTCTTCGTGCATGGGGGCATCTCGCCCAAGCACGTCCGTTATGGCATCGATCGCATGAACCGCGAGGCGCGCGCCTGGATGGACGGCTCTGCGAAGGACGTGCCCGCGATCATCACCGCGGAGGACGGCCCTGTCTGGCTGCGGCGTTACTCGGCCGCGCCCGGTCCGGAGGACTGTCGTGTGCTGAAGGAGACCCTGGCGTTGATCCCGGCCAAACGTATGGTCGTCGGCCACACGGTGCAGCGCGGCGGCATCACCTCCGCGTGTGACGAGCAGGTCTGGCGTATCGACGTGGGGATGTCGAAGTACTACGGGGGCAAACCCGAGGTGCTGGAGATCAAGGGCGCGGAGGTGCGCCCGCTCCGTTCGAACGATTAGAACGTGCCGACTTCGCCGAGCAGCTTCCCGTTCTCGATGAGGTCCACGCGGCCCCGCGGGGCCGACGCGCCCGCCTCCCAGCGCAATTCGAACGAGAGCTCGAAGTTGCCGCTGCAATCTGCGCAGCTATCGCCCGCCCCGCCGCCTGCGTGGACGTCCGGGAACGGGTTCTCGTTGAAGAAAAAGGCCAGACGAAGGTCCGAGGCCCCGTCCTCGCCCCGATAAAGCTCCCCTCGCTGCTCGTGATCGAGGGTGCCATCGGCGCTCGAGAAGTCCCCGAGCACGAGGACCTGCAAGAGCTCGTCGCCGCAGTCGCCTTTGCGGTCGATGGATTGCACCACCGGCGAGCTCTCGATATCGGCGGCGAGCGACCAGCTCACGGCGCTCTTCTTTCCATTGGCCCACGCCACCTCGAAGCTCCCGGACCCGCCCGTCGCGTCGATCGCCTCCTGGCCGCTCACGCCCACCGGCGTCGGGTCGGTGAGGCCATGGTCCACGCGCGGCCAGCCTCCTCCCGTCCTTCCGGGCTGGAAGTCGCAGGGATCCGCGGCGATCTCCCCCGTCTGCCCCCCGGTCTGCGAGCACCCCACGAGCAGCCCCATCAAAAGCCCAAGCGCAAGTCGTGCGTTCATCAAAAGCCTCCTGCGCCCTGTCTTGCCGCAGCAGCGCCGTGAGCGCAAGCGCCGCGTAGTGCACATACGCATTCTCCATCGCGCCGATCTGCTATACTATGTGCATATATGCGATACAAGCTGGCGTACTTTGCCGAGATCGCGAAGGATTTCTGCCGAGCGCTCCGCGGCCGGCGCTCGCAACGGCAGCTCAGCCGGCGGCTCGGGTACGGGACGAACGTCGCCTTCGGCTGGGAGTCCGGGCGGCGTTTTCCCACGCTGCCCACCCTGCTGCGCGTCGCGGCGTACAACGGCATCGACGTTCATCGCGCGCTCTCGGATTTCGTGCGTCAGGAGTCGGCCCTCGGCGCGGACGTCGCCGTCTCCGACCCGGCCCTCACGGCGATCCTCTTTCAGGCCCTCAAAGGAGGCCTGAGCAACGCCGAGATCGGCGCGCGTATCGGGCGCAGCGCGTCGCAGGTGTCGCGCTTCATGGCCGGCACGTCCCAGCCGCGGCTCCCCGACGTGCTGGCCATCGTCGACGCGACCACCGACCGGCTCCTCGATTTCCTCGCCCTTTTCGTCCCCCCGAGCGGGTTGCCCTCGGTCGCGCGTGACCTTCGCGTGCTGGAGGAGCGCCGACGGATCGCCACCGAGCTGCCCTGGTCGCACGCCGTCCTGCGTGTCCTCGAGCTCGCGAGTTACGCCGCCCTCTCTTGCCATGACGACGCCTGGGTCGCCGCGCGCCTCGGTTTGCCCGAGGACGAGGTGCGCGCTTGCCTCGAAGCCCTGTTGCGGGCGGGCCTGGTCCGATGGCAGGAGGGGCGGTACGCCGCCACGGCCGAGACGGTCGACATGACCCGCGGCGCGGCCGAGCCGCGACAACGATTGAAGGCGCACTGGCTCGACGTCGCCGCGCGCCGGCAGCTTCGCGGCGATCCGGGCCTGTATTCCTACAACCTGGTCAGCGTCGCGCGCGCCGACCTCGAGCGGCTGCGCGCCTTGCACGTGCGATATTTCCACGAGCTTCGGCAGATCGTATCGGACTCGCGCGAGCCCGATTGTGTCGCGCTGGTGGCGATGCAGCTCTTCGAGCTCGGCGCGTGAGGCGTGGGATCGCGGACGCCCTCAGGGCGCCGGGGTCCCCGCGCAGGTGACGGGGGCGCCCGCGGCGCAGGCCTTCTCGAAGGGTTTGCCCGCGACGCGCTCCTCGAGGAAGGTCAGGATCTCCGGCAGCGCCCACGTCGTGGCCTTCGTGTGCGAGGCGCCGGCGCACTCGAGGTAACGCATGGGCATCCCCGCCTCGCACAGCGCCTCGAATGCAGCACGTTCGGTCGGCGTGTCGACGAGCGTGTCCGACTCGCCCGTGACGAAGAGGATGCCATAACTCGCCGCGTCCTTCTGGATGCGCGACACGCTCGTGGTGGGCAAGCCATTCTCGGTGGCCATACAGCCCCACGGCGCGAGCTCGCCGAGCTTGCCCGACGCGACGGCGTCGAGCAGCGCGGGCTGGAACATCGACGAGAGCATCTCGCTGCCCGAGAGGACATCCCCGGGATCACAGCCCGATCCCAGGGCCGCGGGCACGTCCTGATCGAGCGGCGGGAGCAGCACCTCCGCGAGCTTGTCATCCGCGCCGTACCACCCTGCGCTCGCGCCGTAAAAGGCGATGATGTTGGCGGTGGAGTCTCGCTTCGTGGTGAGCGCGAGCGTGCCCTCGCCGAGCAGGTCCGCGGGCGGGACCGTGGCCGCGATGCCCATGATGTCGAGCTCGCGCGCATAATAAGGCGCGAGACGATCGACCCAGAGCGCCGCGTGCCCGCCCTGCGATCCGCCCACCACCACGAGGCGCGCCGAGGGCCGCGCGCCGCCCTCGCGGATCTCCTCGGGCAGGCGCAGCACCGCGCGGGCCGCGTCGAGCGAGGCGATGGCCGTCGCCTGACCGACCAGATACGGATGCAAGAAGCCCGTGGGCGGCGCCTCGTTCTTGAGGCCGATGTAATCGGGCGCCACGACGATGTAGCCGGTCGACGCGAGCGCGGCCGCGAGCGCCGCGGTCTCCGTCGCCGAGCTCGGGCCACATCCATCCGTGAATCCGCTCGTGCCGTGCAGGACCATCAGCGTCGGCAGCGCCTCGGCGTCCTCGGGGACGGTCGTCGGCCACGCGAGCAGCGCCGTCGCCTCCACCGTCTCGCCGCGATCCTGCGTCACGTACGTGAAGGCGTGGGTCACGACGTCGTACTTCAGCGAGACGGGCAGGTCGCCGAGCGCCTCGGCCGCGATTGCGTCGAGCAGGCCCTTGGGATAGGTGGCCGTCGCCCGATGCGTGGTGACCTCGCCGAGCGAGAGATCCCTCTGCCAGGCGTGGTCGGCCTGCCCGCAGCGGGCCGGGGCGTCGGCGAGGGCGTCGGTCTCGGGCGTCCCCGCGACCAGGGGGGCCGGCAGCTCCGGCGTACCCGGGCCCGCGGGAGGGGGAGGGGGATTTTCGTCACCGCCGCAGGCGGCGAGGGCGAGGGTGCTGCAAAGGAGAAGGCCGCGCGCGCGGCGATCCAAAAGGTTCATGGGCCGCGCACCTTACGCGCGCCGCCGCAGGACGACAACGCCGGTCCGCGAACGAGCTCGCCGAGGTGAGCCGCGGCGCCGCGGTCACGTGCGCGCCGCGCCGCGCTCCGTGCCCGTTCGACCTGACATCCGCGCTGCCAGCGCGGCGATGGAGGCCGCCGTCGAGAGCGCGACGACGCCCATCCAGCCCCATTGCGAGAGCGCCACGCTGCCGAGCGCCGCGCCTGCGGCCATGCCGATGAACATACCGGTCACGAGGAGCGCGTTCAGGCGGCTCCGCGCGCCGGGCTCGATGCCATACACCAGGGTCTGGTGCGCGATCAGCGAGGCCTGGATGCCGAAGTCGAAGCCGATCGCGGCGACGAGGAGCAGGCCGAGCTGCGCCGGGGTCGGCAAGAGGGGGGAGAGCCCCATGCTCGCGAACGACACCGCGGTCAACCCTGCGCCGAGGCGCGTGACGAGCTCCGGTCCGCGTCGGTCGGAGAGACGCCCGGCCAGCGGCGCGGCGAGGGCGCCCGCCGCGCCGGCCAGCCCGAACGCGCCGGCGGCGGCGCTGCCCAGGTGGAAGCTCTCGCGCAGCATGACCGCGAGCGTCGACCAGAAGGCGCTGAAGCCGAGAGACAGCAATGCCTGCGAGAGCGTCGCCTGGCGCAGCGCCGGGTAACGGCGCCATAACGCGACCAGCGAGCCCATCAAGGCGCGATAACCGAGCTGGGTCGTGGGCGCGAAACGCGGCAGGCCCCGCCACGTGACGACGCCGATCATCGCAATGCCCGCCGAGGCGGCGATGTACACGGCGCGCCAGCCGAGATGTTCGGCCACGAGGCCGCTGACCACGCGCGAGAGCAGGATGCCGAGGAGCAGGCCGGTCATGACCGTGCCCACGACCTTGCCGCGTTGCGATTCCGGCGCCAGGGTCGCGGCGGCCGGCACGATGTCCTGCGCGAGCGTCGCCGTCAGCCCGACGGCCAGGCTCGCCCCGAGCAGCGAGCCGACCCCCGGGGCGAAGCCGCCCACGAGGAGCGCCAAGGAGAGCAACGCGGCCTTCGCCAGGATGATGAGGCGCCGGTCGTAGCGGTCGCCCAAGGGGGCGAGCAGCAAGATCCCCAGGGCATAACCGAGCTGCGTCGCCATCGGCAAGAGGCCCACGAGCCGGTCGTCGGCGTGGAGCTCCGCGCCGAGCACCCCGAGCATCGGCTGACTGTAATAGAGCGACGCGACGCTCAGCCCGGCGCCGGCGGCCAGGAGGAGCACGAGCGAACGCGAGAGCTCGGCCCCGGTCGGAGCGTCGGCGACATGCGTGGCATGAATGGATGACATGGGTGACGCTTCTTCGGTGGACGGGCCCCTATCGACGGCGCCCTCCAGGACCGCCGCGCCCGTCAGGCCTGCGCCGCCTCGACCGCCTCGGTGAGCACATCCTCGTGGACGACGCTCATCATCTGCCGGGCGATGTCGTTCACCACACGCTGAACGCGCTCGGCGATCGCCTTCGGCGCCGCGGCGAGGGCCGCGTTCAGCTCGTAGAGGCCCGCCTCCAGCAAGAGCGCAGCTTCTTCCTGCGAGGTAGCCTCCTTCATCAGCTTCGCGGCTTTGCTGGCTCGGGCGAGGTGAAGGGAGGCCTGGGTGCTCATTCGGGCTGCACATCCTGTGTCCGGAGCCGGCCCTGTCAAGGCCTCGCCCCCGCCGGTCTCGGCTTCGCCGGCGCGCTGGTGAGAGCCATTTCGACGGCCCAATCGGAGACTTGCCGGCCAAACGGAAATCCGGGGCGCCGGTGGGGGGCTCGCCGCGCGCGTGCCCCCCGCGATCGCGCGTCGTCGGCGCTCGGCTGGCCGGCGGCGAGCACAAGTCGGGGGAAAAATCAAGAACAGATCCGTGCTCGGGGCCCGGAGGCGGGGGGTACAGCAAGAAATGGCCTGCTCCCTGTACCCGCGCGGCTTCAAGGTGTGGTACATGGATGACGAGGTTATGCACGGTCGCATCAGAAACTTTCTTCCTTTGCTCTTGCTCCCGGTGACCTGGATGCTCGCGAGCTGCACCGTGGGCGAGGTACCCATCAGCGAAGATGCTGGCCCCGTCGAAGAAGACGCGGGGCCGGATCTCGGGCCTTGCGGCGTGGACTGCTCGAAGTTCGAGACGCCGCAGTGCATGGTCGCGGTGTGCAACACCGGGCAGGTGGCCGGTCCGCTGAACACCTGCGTCGTGGTCCCCGCGCCGAAGGGCACCGGCTGCGACGACGGGAAGTTCTGCACCACGAACGACACCTGCGACAACGGCACGTGCGTCGGCGGCACCCAGAACACCTGCGGGATCACGAACCCGGAGTGCTCGTCGATCATTTGCTACGAAGAATTGAAGTCCTGCGACACCCTGCCGGTGAACGACGGGACGCCGTGCAGCCCGAAGGACCTCTGCCAGATCAACGGCGTATGCAAGATCGGTCAGTGCGTGGGCGAGCCCAAGGACTGCACGTTCTCGCCGCTGAGCGAGTGCAACCAGGTGTCCTGCGATCCGGCCACGGGCAAGTGCGTCGGTAAACCCGACCCCACCAAGGACAACGTCCCGTGCGTGCTCACGGGCGACCTTTGCACCGTCAACCGGCGGTGCTCGTCCGGGCAATGCGTGGGCGGCGCGCCCAAGGATTGCTCGGCGCTCAACGTCGGCTGCCAGCGAGGCGAGTGCGACCCCGCGAACGGCCTCTGCTCCCCGGCGCCCGCGCCGGTCGGCACCACCTGCACCGACGGCATCGCCGAGTGCCAGGTGGGCTCGTGCGACGTGAAAGGCGAGTGCCTCGCCTCGCTCGCGGCCAATGGCAGCCCGTGCAACGACTACAACGCTTGCACCAGCGGCGAGCAATGCGTGGCCGGCGCTTGCGAGGGCGGCGGCCCGGTCACGACCTGCTCGACGTACCTCCACGAGGGCTTCGAGGTCTGCCCGAGCGACTGGACCTTCGGCGGCGACTGGGAGTGCGGCACGCCCGATAACGTGGGGCCGGCCTCGGCGCACATCGGCAGCGGCGTCCTCGCCACGCAGGTCGCCGGCCTGTACCACGTCAATCAGCTCTTCACGTCCGCCGTCGCGAGCTCGCCGCCCATCGACCTGACCGGGGCGACGAGCCCGATGGTCTCCTTCTGGGCCTGGGTCCACACGGAGGGCGGCTCGTTCGACGGCTGGAACCTGAAGGTCAGCACGAACGGCGGGCAGAGCTTCTCGACGGTCACGGCCGTGACGCCGGCCTACAGCCTGAACATCCTCAGCCAGCCCGCGTGGGGCGGTGATCAGTCGGGGGTGGGCTGGCAGCCTTATATGGCGGATCTGAGCGCCTATGCCGGACAGACGGTCATCCTGCGCTTCGCGTTCCGCAGCGACGGCGCCACGGTCTTCCCGGGCGTCTACGTCGACGAGGTCGTCGTCGCCGAGCCGCTGCAGATCCCGACCTATATCACCACGACGTCGCCGCTGCCGGACGTGTATGCGGGGATGGCCTATTCGGCGCAGATCGCCAAGGTGGGCGGCACGGCGAACGCGCTCTGGAGCATCAAGCCCGGCGGCCAGAACACGGCCTGGATGACCATCGATCCGGCGACCGGTTTGCTCGGGGGCACGCCCTCGGCGGCGGAGGCCGGGCCGGTGACGGTCACCGTGCGCGTCGCGGAGGAGCCGATGTTGCCCTCGAACTACGCGGAGAAGACGTTCACCTTCAACGTCAAGTCGAATGCGTACTACACGAGCTTCGAGGGCGCGTGCCCGGACGGCTGGACGTTGACCGGCGATTGGCAGTGCGGCGTCCCCTCGAGCGTCGGCCCCGCGACCGCATACGTCGGGACGCAGTGCCTCGCCACGCAGCTCGCCAGCAATTACAACGTCCTTCAGACGTGGGCGGGGACGACCGCGACGTCACCCGACATCGACCTCACGGCCTCGGCGAACCCGAAGCTGACGTTCCGGATGTGGCTCCATACCGAGGGCTCGACGTACGACGGCGTCAACCTGAAGATCAGCACCGACGGCGGGATGACCTATTCGGTCCTGAACAGCGTCTTGCCGCCGTACCCGCTGACCATCGCCACCCAGCCCGCGTGGGGTGGGAACCAGTCCGCGCTCGGCTGGCAGCTCTTCCAGGCCGATCTCTCGGCTTATGCGGGTCAGGTCGTCCGCCTGCGCTTCGGCTTCCAGAGCGATTCTTCCGGGACCCACCCCGGTGTCTACATCGACGATATCTTCATCGAGTGAGGGGCAGTCCATGCGTTGCAGTACGAAGCTTCATAGGCTTATCTTTGCGTCGCTCACCCTGACCTGCGTCGCCGCCGCGTGGGGAGGGTGCGCCACGGGGAACAACGGGGAGACGACGGGCAACCCCAGCAGTAGCTCCTCCGGCGAGGGCGGCGCCGGCGGGAGCGGCGCGGGTGGCGCCGGGGGATTCGACATCGACGGGGGTGTCGGCGGCGGCGGGGACGGCGGCGCCTGCGCCACGACGAACGCGGAGGCCCGCCGCATCCCGCTCGACATCATCTTCCTCATCGACCAGTCGGGCAGCATGTCGGGCGGGAAGTGGAACGGGACCAAATCGGCCCTGAACACGTTCTTCAACGATCCGGCTTCGATTGGCATCGGCGCCGGCATGGTCTATTTCCCGACCCAGGAGCCGTACGACTGCAACCCCACGCATTACGCGCTCCTCGACGTGCCCATCGGCCTGCTGCCGCAGAATGCGTTTTCCTTGACGAACTCCATGCCCTTCGACGCCACGGGCATCGGCACGCCGACCTGGGGCGCGCTGAAGGGGGTGCTCTCGGCGGCGACCGCTCACCAGGAGGCGAACCCGACGCACAAGGTCGTCGTCGTCCTCGCCACCGACGGCGAGCCCCTCGGCTGCGAGCCGAAGACGGTGGACGACATCGCGGCGATCGCCGAGAGCGCGCGCAACTACAACGGCGTGCGCACCTATGTCATCGGCGTGGCCGGCTCGCAGATCGCGACCCTCAACAAGATCGCGGTGGGCGGCGGGACGAACAAGGCCTACGACATCACGCAGGACATCAGCGAGTTCGCCGCGAAGATGGCCGAGATCCGCCAGGAGGCGCTCGGTTGTGATTTCGAGATCCCGGAGGCGCCGAACGGCATGGAGATCGAGCCGAACGAGGTGAACTTCACGTACATGCCGAAGGGCGTGGGCACGCCGAAGATCATCCCCCGCGCCGACGATCTCGGCGACTGCAGCGATCTGCCTGGCTGGTACTACGACAACAACGTGGATCCGACGAAGATCATCCTCTGCCCCACGTCTTGCACCACGGTGCAGGGTGACCTCAACGCGAAGGTCGACGTGCTCTTCGGCTGCAACTCGGTCCTCAATTGATGGCTTGACCCTCGACCCTTAACCAAGAAAACGTAGGACGACATGCTTAAAATGGATCGAATGCATTGGGCCCTCGCGTTCGTGACCACCGTGATCACCGCCGCGGCCGTGGGCTGCGGCGGCGGCGTGGACAGCGACAACACCGGCGGCAGGGGCGGCAGCGGCGGGGCGGGCGGGAGCACCTCCTCCTCGAGTTCCTCGGGCAGCGGCGGCGAGGGCGGCGACGGCGGCGGCGGCGGCGCCGTGGCGAGCTGCCCGACGAAGGAGGGCACGGTGTTCGCCGTCCGTGAGCTCTTCTTCGGCGAGGGGAACAGCGGGGAGTGGAAGAAATTCGGCTTCAACGTCGACGGCCAGGTGTCGACCGGGCTCTCGAGCGACGTATGCATGCCGAACTCGGGCGGCTCGGCGCAGAACGCGCACCCGGACGGTGATGACGGCATCGACAATTCGTTCGGCAAGAACCTCCTGCCCACGATCCTCTCGCTGTATCCGACGTGGGTCCAGGACGTCAACAATGGAATCCAGAACGGCAATTTCACCGCGCTGACGAAGGTGGAGTGCCTGCCGGCGTCGGGCGACGCCCCGGCGCTCAACACCTTGCTCTTCGGCGGTACGGCGCTCGGCGCGATGCCCAAGTTCGACGGGACGGACACGTGGCCGGTCGAGCCCGCGCTCCTCAGCGATCCGATGGATCCGCTCTCGACGACGATCACCTTCCCGAAGAGCTCGGTGACGGGCACGCTCTACGATTCGGGGAAAAACGTGCAGGTCATCCTCTCGGTCCCGGTGCGGACGGCGAACGACAGCACGTCGATCAAGCTGACCTTGTACTCGGCGCGCATGACCATGAACCTCTCCGACGATCGCAAGAGCGCGACGAGCGGCATGATCGGCGGCGTGCTCAACACCGAGGAGTTCGTGGCCGAGGTCAACAAGATCGGCGCCCTGCTCAGCCTGTGCGGCAATCCGCTGTTCGATAACCTCGTGAATCAGGTCCGGCAGGCGTCGGACATCCTGACCGACGGCAGCCAGGACCCGACGAAGACGTGCGACGGCATCTCCATGGGCCTCGGGTTCGATATGGTCGAGGCGCAGCTCGGCGATGTCGGTCCGGCGAACGAGGTGGGGATGGCCTGCCAATGAAGGCGGCTCGGCGACAATGACAGGGGATCCGTGGCCCGCCCGCGTGCAGGCGGGCCACGCTCCCGGCGCTTCCTGATCGCACTTCCGCATTCCCTCCAGAATTCCGCGTTTACGCCGGGGCACCTACGGCCCTGGGCGGCCGGATGGTTGCGTCGTGGGCTTTTGCTCCGGCGGTGAACCGCGCTGGGCGGTTCCCTCGTCGAGCCATGGATTGTTGCTAACATCGCATTTGCGGGGCAGAGTCCCTTGCCCTGGTGGTCGACTTCGACGTGGCGACCACGACGTCGATCGTGAATCGATCGGACGTCGTGCATTCGTCCATCCCGGAAGGAACCGACATGAGACACAGGCTTGGACGTGTAATCATTGGCGTGCTCTTTTCGTTTGGCCTCTTGGCTTGCGGAGAAGGCGCGGACGAGGGCGCGGAGGAGGACGTGGGGACCGCCCCGGCCGCCCTCTCCCCGGATGGCCGGTACATCGTAAAGTTCAAAAATTATTCCAAGCGAAGCGAGGTGCTCGCGGCGGCCGGAGGCGGCCAGGTCGAGCTCGAGCTGCCCGACCACGACGCCCTCGCCGTCACGCTGCCCGAGCCGGCCGTTCAAGCCATCGCCAAGAACCCGAACGTCGAGTACATCGAGGTCGACCCGCGACGCGAGCTCTCCACGCAATGGCCGCCGTACGGCATCGATCTGGTGCAGGCGTCGGACGTGGACCCCACGGAGCTGAGCGCCGCTAGCACGAAGGTCTGCATCATCGATTCGGGCCTCTACACCGGGCACGCCGATCTCCAGGGCATCCCCGTCAGCGGGTACAATGGCAACCTACCCTGGAACGTGGACGGCTGCGGCCACGGCACGCACGTCGCCGGCACCATCGCCGCGGCGGCCAACACGCGGGGCGTCGTCGGCGTCGCCCCGAGAAACGTATCCCTATATATCGTGCGCGTCTTCGGCGACAATTGCTCCTGGGCATACGCTTCGTCCCTCGTGAACGCGCTCGACAGGTGCAGGAGTGCGGGCGCGAAGGTCGTCAACATGAGCCTCGGCGGCTCGGGATCGAGCTTCTTCGAGAGCTTCGCTTTCCAGAGCGCCTACAACGCCGGCGTCCTCTCGATCGCGGCCGCGGGCAACGCCGGCAACACGTCGACGTTGTATCCGGCCGGATATTCGTCGGTCGTGTCGGTGGCGGCCGTCGACGCGAACAAGGCGCTCGCCAGCTTCTCGCAGCGTAATGCCGACGTCGAGATCGCCGCGCCGGGCGTCGGGGTGCTCTCGACCGTCCCCTGGGCGACGCCGCGCATCAGCGTGGGCTCGAACGTGGATGACGGCGGGCTCATCACGGGTGCGGCGATCACGAAGGCCACCGGCGCGCTCGTCGACGGCGGCCTGTGCGATTCCATGAACGCCGCGTGGGCGAACAAGATCGTGCTTTGCAAGCGTGGCACGGTCACCGCCGCGACCAAGGTCGCGAAGGTGCAGAGCGCCGGCGGCAGGGGCGTGATCGTCTACAACACCGTCTCCGGCTGGTTCTGGGACTCGCTCGGCGCGGGCGTGACGAGCACGATCCCGGCGATCACCCTGCGAGGGGACGACGGCAAGGACCTCCTCGCGAAGTGGCTCGGCGCGACCGCCGAGCTGAGTACGACCCGGGACAAGCCGGGCTCGGGATACGAGTGGTGGAATGGCACGTCGATGGCGACGCCGCACGTCGCGGGCGCCGCCGCGCTCCTCTGGAGCCAGAGGTCGACGGCGACGAACACCCAGATCCGCAATGCGCTCAACGCGAAGGCGATGGACCTCGGCGCGGCCGGCCGCGACGCTTCGTTTGGTCATGGCCTCCTGCAGGTCAAGGACGCGCTCGGCTACCTCCTCGGCGGCAGCGTGGCGGACGTCGACGACAGCGCCGCTCTCTGCAAGGCGGTCGGCGAGAGCTGCGCGGACGACGCGGAGTGCTGTTCGGGCGCCTGCCAGAATGGCAAGCTGGTCTGCAAGTGATGAAATCGTGCCCCGTACGCCCGCACCTGCTGACACCGTCCGTCGTAATGCGATAGACTGGGGTTCGTCATGGCGAGCAGCATGAGCAGGGCGAGGCTCACGGAAGGCGAGGTCTTTCGGTCCAGCCAGTTCGTGCTGTCGCGAGAGGCCTCCGGGCGGCTCTTGCGTGTCCGCCGGACCGACGTCCCGCTCGACGATCCGGCCTTGACGGACCTGCTCGTGTTCTTCGACCGGTTCTTCCCGCCGCTCATGCGTGGCCAGTTCGTCCTGCTCCTCGACTCGCGGGAGGCGCCGATGGCCACGGATCTCGACCTGGAGCGGCGCATGAGCGAGGCCGGCGCGCGGCTCCTCTCGGGGTTCGCGCGTTCGGCCGTCCTCGTCGAGGGCGCCACGGGCAAGCTCCAGGCCGCGCGTATGACCCGCGACAAAGGCAGGGCGCCCGTATTCGCCGACGAGGCCGAGGCGCTCGCCTACCTGCTCTCGGAGCTCTCGTTCGATTGACGCGTAAAACGGGGGCGTCCGTCATGTGCCCCCGTTGCCCGCCGGACAAACTCCTCCACGCGGTGGGTCGGGGCGTCTTTTTTCCTGCCTTGAAGCAAAACTTCAACGAGACGCGCCGCGCTCCGTCCGCCATGGTTCCGGCCCAGTCTTAACGACGAGGTCATGATCATGATTCGTAAGCTTATGTTTGCCACGGCAGGGTGCGCGCTGGCGCTCCTCGCGGGTTGCTCGGACGACGTCCCGAGGCCGCCGGACAACACGGGCGGCTCGGGCGGCGCCGGCGGACAGGGCGGGGAGGGCGGATGCCCCACGCTCGACGTCTCGCTCACGCAGGTGTATCGCTTTACGGACGCCTATTTCTCCGTGCAGGCGAAGGTATCGCCCGGGGCCCAGGATGCATACCAGACGCTCGCCGTGATCGAGCTCTACAACGAGTGGACGTCCCCGCATTTGCCTCCGCTCGCGTCCGGCACCTTCGATCTCGGGGCGGCGCCGAACGACGCTTACGGGACCTGCCAGCATTGCGTCACGGTGATCACGCCGGATTCGAGCGAGATCCCGACGCGCACGTTTTTCCAGACGGGCGGCACGATCGAGCTCACGAAGCTCGATCCGAACGACTCGAGCATCGCGGCCGGCAAGGTCGAGAACGTCACGCTCTCCGAGGTCGCGCGGAAGGAGGATGGGACGTGGGAAGCCGTGCCCGGGGGCGGCTGCTTCGTGATCCCCTCGTGGTCGTTCGACACGACGCCGGTGGACGGCATTCCCTGCGAAAAGGCCGAGGACTGCGGCAACACGAAGCTCCAGGTCTGCTCGCCGAAGACGAAGACATGCGCGCCGTACGAGTGCCTCTTCACGTTCGACCTCCTTTGCCCCGACGGCGAGCAATGTGTCGCGCAGGTGCCCAGCGAGAACTCGATCGGCGCTTGTTACAAGGCGTGCACCCCGTTCGCCTCGGGCGGCTGCTCCGCGGGCGAAGAATGTATCGCCATCGACCCCGTGCAGAACCTCGGCGTCTGCCGTCCGACGGGCGAAGGCGCGCCCGGCGAGGCGTGCGACGAGCCCGACGTCTCGACGGGCTGCGAGGTCGGGAGCATTTGCGCGGGCGTGCCCGCCGCGTGCGAAAAGACCTGTGGTTTCCTCACGCAAGACCCCGGATGCCCCGAAGGACGCGTGTGCGGCCTGTCGAACGTGTGCCTCGCGCCCGAGAGCGGAGATCCGGCGCCGATCGGCGGCGCTTGCCAGCCGGGCTGGGTGCCGTATCGAGGCTGCGGCGCCGACGGCGAGGCGTTCCGCGGCCTCTGCTTGAGCCTCTACCCCGAAGAGACGGTCGAGCATTGCGAGCGCATGTGCCGGATGGGCGACGACGATTGCCCCGCGGGTGAATACTGCGCGGGCATCTTCTCGAATACCAACATCGGCATCTGCTGGAAGACCCCGACCTGCGGCGACGGCGTGCTCGACCCGCTCAACGAAATCTGCGACGACGGCAACGCCGCCTCGGGCGACGGATGCGCGGGCGACTGCGACACGGCCGAGTTCGACGTGCTTTGCCAGTCCGCCGAGCCGCTCCCGCTCGACGTCGACCTCCAGAGCACGACGGAAGGCGGGTCCACGGGGTATGGCGGGAGCTGCGAGCTCTATATCGTGGTGCCCTCGAAGACGTTCTCCTTCGACGTGCCGGGGCCGGGCCGGCTCTCGCTGCGCCTCACGTCGGACGTGGACCTCGATCTGCTCGTGCTCGGCGATTGCGCCGATCCGAGCGGCAGCGAGCTCGCCTGCAAGAGCACGGCCCTTTCGACCGAGGAGCTCGAGCTCGACTTCGCGACCGCGCCGAGCGGCCCCGTGATGATCGTCGTGCGTGGCCACGCGATCCCGGACGTGGGTCCCTTCACGCTGCGCGCGGCCTTCACGCCGGCGGTCTGCGGCGATGGGGTCGCCGTCGGACCCGAGGCCTGTGACGACGGCAATACGATGCAGGACGAGGGCTTCTGCTCGGCCGATTGCCTGAGCCCCGACTGGCCCGCGGTCTGCAATGGCCTCGCGGCGCTCTCCACGTCGGCGCCCAATGTCGGCGACACCCTGAGCGCGCCGGACCTGAACAACACCGACGGGTACTGCACCTTCAGCACCGGCGGCGAGGTGATGTATCGTTATGTCGCGCCGAAGGACGGGACGCTGAAGCTGCACGTCGACGAGTCGAGCGAGAATTTCGCCCTCTACGTGCTCGACGGCTGCGGGGCCGCGACCGAGGCCACGCTGCTTTCGTGTTCGAACACGGGCTGGCCCCCGAACAGCGTCGAGGACCTCGCCTTGCCGCTCGTCGCGGGCAAAGAGGTGACCGTCGTCGTCGATACGATCCCGCCTGCCAAGGGGGGGCCGTTCAGCCTCCAGGCGACGTTCGAGTAACGTCCGCACGAAGCTTGTCAATCCGCGGCGCCGCGGGGTTGTGGTAACCTCGCGGCGTGCCGTATCGTTCCGAGCGCAAGCGCGACGTGGCCGAGAGGCCCGAGGCTGGGCCCGTGGCCGAGATGGTCCGGCAGTTCGCCGATCCTCATGCGTTCGTCCGTGAGCTCGTGCAGAACAGCATCGACGCGGGGGCCACGGCGATCGTCGTGCGGATCGAGCGCGCGGGGGCGAGCGTCACGACCGTCGTCGAGGACGACGGCGCGGGCATGGATCGGGCCGTCATCGAGGGGCCCCTGCTCACCCTGTTCAATTCCTCCAAGGAGGGGGATTCGTCGAAGATCGGCAAGTATGGCGTCGGGTTCGTCAGCGTGTTCGCCGTTGATCCCGAGGTCGTCGAGATCGACACCTGGCGCGCGGGCGTGTCCCATCGGGTGCGGCTCTTTCGCGACCATCGGTACGAGCTCGAGAGGCTCGCGCCGCGCGAGGGGAGCGGGACACGCGTCTCGCTGCATCAGACCATGGACGCGGCGCGGTTCGAGGAGCATCGGGCGCGGATCGAGGGGGCGCTCTTGCGGTGGTGCAGGTACGCGGCCGTCTCCATCGAGCTCCAGGTCGTCGATCCGGATCACCACGAGGGCAGCGGCGCGCGGCGGATCGACGGGCCCCTCGGGGTGCCGGCGCCCATCTTCGTCGAGACGCATCGGGCCGGCGAGCATATCGTCGTCGGGCCCTCGACCGGGACCGATCGGTTCTGCGCGACGCCGCCCGCGCCCGAGGATCCGGCGTGGGGCAAGGCCACGTTCGCGGGGTTTTACAATCGCGGGCTCACCCTGTTCGAGACCACCGAGCCCCTCCTGCCCGGGCTCGAGCAGGTGCGATTCCGGGTCGATAGCCCCCATTTGCGGCATACGTTGAGCCGCGACAACGTGCTCCGGGACAAGGCATTCCACAAAGCCGTCGCGCGCGTGCGGGAGCTCGTCTCGGGGTCGCTCCGGCGGGAGCTCGTCTCGCGGCTCGCGCGTGCGGCGCGGGATCTCGCGCGGGCGAAGCCGCCTCATGACGAGGAGATCGTCCTTTCTTATGTCGCCTTGCTCGAGGCCGCTTGCGCGGCGCCGCTGGTTTTGCGCAAAGACGAGATCGTCTTGCCGCTCGTCGCGCCCTGGGAGGGGAAGCCGGTCGCCTCCGAGGAGCAGCTCTTTCGGCGCAAGGAGATGTTCGTCGCGCCGGTCGTCGATGAGCTCGGCCTTTCGCTCGCGCAGATCGGCGAGCCCGTCGTGCTCGCGCCGCATCCGGCCATCGTCGCCTCGCTCTCTTCACGCGGGCCTTTGCCGGGGCCGCTCGCCGTCGAAAAACATTGGGTGCTCTGGCGCGAGGTTTCGGCGGACGACGTCACGGCGTCCGATCACGAGCTTTGCCTCGGCTTGCAGAAGGCCCTGCGCGGCGCGGGGATGCGCGTCGATCGGGTGGCATTCGCGCGACCGAATACCTATGTCTCCGCGCCTTGTGTCCTCGTCCAGGGCGACGTGCGCTGCGTCGGGGTCGGGGCCTGGTTGTGTCGTATTGCTTTTGCCGAGCGGGGGTGGGCCGAGGAGAAGGTCCGGGGCGGGCTCCTCCTCCACGTGCACGACGAGGTCGTCATCGCCGCGCGCGAGCGGGCCCGGGACGATACGTTCGTCGCGGCGCATTTGCTCGCGCGGGTCCTCCTGCTCTCGCGCCAGGACCCAGCCGGTAAAATCTCCGATTCGCTCATCGAGGCTTCGGCGAAGGTGATTGCATGAGTCGAACGGCGGAGGAGGGGCGCGAGATCCTCGCCCGGGGGCGTATTCGTGTCGACGCGCGGCGCGCGCTCGCCAAGCTGCGCGAGCACCTGCTCGTCGACTTGCACCTGTATGCCGCCGAGATCGCGCGGGCCGCGGCGGCCTCGGGGGCCACGTTCCTCGACGTGCAACACGACACGGACGACGTCGTCCTCGTGTTCGACGGCGAGCCCGTCCCGGAGGGCGAGCTGCCGCGGCTGCTCGATCACGTGCTCGGCGATCCGGGGGGCACGGGGCGCGCGCTCCGCGGGCTCGCGCTCGGCGTCAATGCGGCGCTCGGGCTCGGGCCTTCGTTCGTCGACATTCATAGCCGCGCCGCGGGAGAGGCGAAGGCCACGCGCGTGAGGTTCGTCCCGTCCGTCCTCGCCGGGGAGGACGCGCCGCTGCCCGAAATCGAGCGGGTCGTCTCGCCGAAGGGAATGCCCGCGCGTGGCGTCCGCGTGCAGGTGCGGAGGCGCCTCGGGCTCGAGACGCTGAAGCGCGCGGCGAAGCGGGAGCTGCCGCGCGAGATCACGCTGCTCGTCGACGCCTTGCGGGACGCGCCGCTCGCGCTCCGGCGGGGCGCGGAGAAGCTCTCCGTTTCGCCTCGGCCGCCGGCCCTCTTGCGCGTGTGGTTTCGCGAGCGGGACATCAAGCGCGGGGCCGTGGAGATCCTCGCGGCGCAGGCGGGGCCGCCGGTCGTCGAGTATCTCGAGCTCGGCGTCCTCCTCTTGCGGCGGCCCTTCGCGGCCGAGCCCATGTTCCCGAGCGCGGCGCACGCGCAGGTCGAGCTCCCGGTCCGCGTCCTCGTCGACGCGGACGAGCTGCCCACGAATGCGTCTCGCTCGGCATTACGCGAGGATTCGGGGCTCGCGTCGCGCGCGGAGCAGGCGGCGCGCAGCGGGCTCGTCGATGCGCTGCGCACCCTCGTCGCGCTCGTCACGGGGGAGGGAAAACCCTTGCCGGACGTCGAGGTCCTCGACCACGACAAAGCCCGCCTCGAAGACGCGCTCGGCGCGTTCGTTTGTGTCGCGGCGGGGGCCTTGCAGCGCGGGACGGACGTGGGGGACCAGGCGCGGGTGATCCTCGAATTGCCGCTGCTCCGCAATGCGGTGGGTGGGCCGCTCACGCCCATGGTCTTGCTCTCGCGGGGCAATGCGCCCGTCTTCGTGTACGAGGGGGACGAGCCGGCGCCCGCGGAGCTCGCGCCCTGGCTCGAAGACGTCGTCTGGCTCCGGGGGCGGCTCGTCGAGCGTATCCTCGTCGATTTCGAGCGCCAGTCCGCGGACGCGCGCCTTTCGGCCGCGCAGGTGGCGCACGAGCGCAGGCGCCGCCTCCACGCGCGGCCGAGCAGCGAACCCGCCGTGCCGCCGGAGCCCGATCACATCGTCAAGGAGTCGTTCCACATCAAGGACGGCCCTTTTCGCGGGCTGCGCGGGCAGCTCGCGCTCGGCGCGGAGGGGATCGGCTCGGGGCAGCGGCCTTCGTCGGTCCGGGTCTACGTCGAGGGGCGGCACCTCGACACGATCACCATCGACCGCGACAAACTCCCGCTGGCGATCGACGCGGCCCTCGCCTGGGACGGGCAGATCCTGCCGAAGTTCTCCTACGAGGGCGTGCACGACAGCGAAGCTTTGCGCCTCGCCATTTTTCAGCTCACGCGCCTCTCGCTCCTCGCGCTCGGCTCGCACGTCGAGCGGATCGCCCAGGGAAGAGGGGCCATGGACCTCGACAAACTCCGCGCGCTCGCGCGCTCGGCGGTCGGGGCGTTCGTGCTCGCGGCCGAGGCGCTCGGCGTCGAACATCCTCCGGCCGAGCCCTTGCTCTCCGCGTATACCCCCCTCTGGACCCGGAGCTTCTGGCCGTCGGCCGATCCGGACAGGCTCCCTTTGAGCCTCGCCGAGCTCCGCACCTACGTCGACCGCACGAACGCCCTTTGCCACGTGCCCCCGGGGACTACGGGGGTTGCTCCGGACAAGCGGCCCGTCGTGGCCGTCACGGACCTCGAGCTCGGCTGGCTCGAAAAGGTTTTTCGGGGCGTGACGCTGGTCCCTTATGCCCGCGCCTTGCGCCCACCCCGCGAGCCCGCGCCGCCGCGGCTCGCCATGTTCCACGACCTCTGCGCGTCGCGGCGCGAAGCCGGGCCGTCCGCCGAGGTCCTGCCCTCCATGCCTTTCGAGGTCCCGCACGGGCGTGGGGTCATCGCGGCGGCGCGCAAGGACGAGATCCTCTGGCTCCACGCGGGGGTCTTGCTCCAGACGGTCGCCACCAGCAAATACATCGAGCCGGCCACGATCGTCGTCGAATACGACGGCATCGTCCCCGCGCCCTCGTGGGATCGAATCGCGTGGACGCGTGACGCCGCTTTCCTCGTGCCCGTGCGCAACGAGCTCTTGCGGCGCATCGTCGCGGCCCTCGAAGGGGATCCGGAGGCGCGGACGTCATTGCGGGGCGCCCCGACGGGCGAGCCGGGCCCGCTCCTCCGGGCTTATCTCGTCGAGGCGGTCACCCGGCACCGAAATGGCGAGCTCGCGGCGCGGATCGAGGCGCTCCCGCTCGTCCCGGTCCTCGACGAGCAGGGGGCGCCCAGGCTCGCCTCGCTCGCATCCATCCAACAATGGCATCCGCCCCCGGCCCCGATCCCGCTGCTCCGCGCGAAGCCGGATTTTCCCACCCTCTCCTGGCGCCCGGTTTTTTGCGTCGACGACCGCGAGGCGTATGCGTTCGAGCGGTGGGCGGGCGGGCGCGCCCGAGACGCGCGGGACGAGCTCGAGGCGCGCAGGAAGGGCGCGCAGACCGAATGGGAGCGGCGCTCGTTCCACGCCAAACCCGCGCTCGATCCCTTCGTCTGCGGGCCACTCGCCGAGCCCGAGGGGCTCACCGCGCTCTGGTACGAGGAGGAGCCCACCCAAACCTCGATGTCGGTCGCGGCGGCCCTCCCGCGGCGCGGGCTCGAAATGCACGCGGCCGAGGTCGAGTTCCTCCTCGACAAACGGCTGCTCTGCACGCGCGCGCTCACGGGAATGCCCGTCCCCGTCGTGGCGCGGATCCACCTCGCCTCGGAGGTGTTCGTCGTGCCCTTCTCGGACGTGACGCCCGCGGGCGTGGCGACCGCGGAGGCGCGTGTGTATGCGGCGGCCTGCTCGCTCGCGGCCGGGCTCGTCGAGCGCGCGAAGGGGCGAGAGCAGGCGGCGTTTTTTGGCGATCTGCGGGCCCTCCGCCTCGTCGCCGCGCTTTACAGGGTCTCGGCCGCCGATGCCACGCGCTCCGAGATCCTCCAGGCGGATTTCGCGCTCCGCGCCGTCGATTTCCGCTGGCCCACGGTGCAAGGCGACGAGCGCGCGTTCCCCGAGCTCGTCCCGGGCGCGTCCAGGCTCTATTTCGGGCGGGCGCGGTATTCGGCCTGGCAACCGGCGGCGCGTGGATCGAGCGAGCTCGACGCGCCGATCGTGTACCTGCCGCCCGCGCGGGAGGGGGACCTCGTGCGGGAGATCCTCGGCTTCATGGGCTACGAGCTCGTCGACGTGAGCGACGCCCTCGCGGCGCTGCAGGCGCGGCGCACGGGGGAGGCGGGGCAGGGGCGGCCGAGGCTCTCGGGGTCGCCGGCGCATCCTTTGCTCCGCGTCGATCTCGCCGCCTTGAACTCGCATTACGAGGGAGAAATCGAGCTCACGGAGAGCGGGCGCGCCGACGTGCAGGTCGAGACCTTGCGCGGCGAGAACGTGGCGCTCGACGTCGAGGGCATGTTCCCCTTCCGCGCGAAGGTGCGGGCCTGGGACGTCGAGCTCGACGAGAAGGACAAGCATCAGCTCGCCGTGGATCTCACGAAATCGGCGAAGAAGCACCTCGAAGGCCTCGACGGCAAGCTCGACGAGCTGCCCGCGTTCGTGCGGACCTCGCTCCGCCGCGTCGTCGTCGCCCATTCGCGCAAGGATCGGACCCTCTCCAAGCGCCGCGCCGCGATGCGCGTCTTTCCGGACATCCTCGGCGCGTACCATTCGCTCGCCGAGATCGAGGCCTCCGGCGTGCGCCCCTATCCCTACGTCGACTTCCCGCCGCCCTATCCCACCGCGCCGCGCCCGTGCCCGCCGCTCGCCCTCACGGCCGAGGAGATCGCGGCGATCCGCTCGCGCGCCGTGTTCGAGGACGTCTCGCAGGCGCTCCGGCGCGAGCTTGCGGCGGAGAAGCGCAGGAATGCCCCGCCGCTCGATTTCGTCGGCCTCGACGCGCAGCAGCGGGCGAAATGCCTGGAGGTCCTGCCCTTCCGCGGCGAGGGCGTCTCGGGCGAGATCGGCATCCTCGCGCCCGAACACGCCGCCGCGCGTGGCATTCACGTGTACACGACGCGGCGGCCGCTCTGCCGGATGCTCGAGGGCGACGGCTGGCCGCTGCTCGCCGTGGTGAACGACGATCACCTCCCGGCAAACAAGGGCTTCGACGGGATCAAGGGGCACGCGCCGCGCGAGCGCCTGCGGGCGCGGGTGGTCGCGCAGGCGGAAGAGTTCCTCACGAAATGGCAAGTCCCGCCGCGCGGCGCGCCCGCCGAGCCCTCCGTACCTGAAACGGCCTCGATTGCGCCCGCGCCCGCGCCGTCGATCCTGGAGGTCACGCCGTTCGTCGCGCCGGACGTCGCCGAGCCGAGCCGCCCGGCGCCGCCCGACGTCTTCGAGGAGGAGCCGGCCTCGACGTGGTTTTTCGGGCTCGTCTCGCGGGTGGTGCACCTCTTCGACCCGCCCGAGCCTGCGTCGCCGGCCACGCGTGAGCTCGGCCCCTCGTTGCTCGCGGCGATCGACAAACTCGGCCTCGCGCCGACGAAGGTCGTGACCGGCGTGCGTTATGCGCGGACCGGGCGGCCTCTTCGGTTCGACGCAAAATCGGGCCGGCTCGTCCTCAACCGCTCACATCCGGCCGTGCGCGCCCTCGCCGCGAAAGCGAAGGACGATCCGCGGGCCCGCGCCCTGCTCGTCGCGGCCGCCGTGCGCGAGATCAACCGCGTCCTCGAGGTCGTCACCGACGCCACCGAGAAGCGCGTGCTGCTCTCGATGCTCCGCGGCGATCCGCTTTGAGGCTCGCCAGCGCTGCGTATACCTCCGCTTCGTGGCTCTCGAGCCATTGAATGCGAGCGGCCTCCTGCTCGGCTTCGGCCATGTCCTTCTGCGTCGGCGCGTCACAGCCCGAGAGCCGCGCGCACCGGCCGAGGAGCCGCTTCAGCCGCCTCGCTTTCAGCAAAAGCGGTAGCGCGTGGAGCTCGACCGGGGAGAGCGGCTCCACTGCCTGGTAGGCCTCCACGAACGCGGCCACGACGGCCAGATCCAGCGCCGCCGCGCATTCCATCCTCGCGAAGTCGTGAATCGCCACGGCCAGATCGAGCGCGCGCGCCTCGAAACGCGCGCTGTCGAAGTCGAGCAGGCCGCACGGGTCGTCGCCGGAGAACACGAAGCTGTCGCGGCGGCATCCCCCGTGGATGAGCTGCCGCGGAAGCGTCGAATACAGGGGCGCGAGGGACACGAGGGTCGCCTCCGCCTGCGCGAGCGCGCGAGAATGCAGCGCGGAGAGGCGCGCGGGAGCGTCGGCCCTACGCGCGGGGCCTCTGGCGATACGCTCGCGCAAGCCCTCCTCGAGCGAGGGCTCTCCGGGGCAGGGCGCGGACGGCCGGAACGCCGCCGCGTGTTGATGGTAGGCGCCGAGCGCGCGCGCGACCGCCTGGAGCTTTCGGAGCTCGCCGGACCGGTAGGGGGCGCCGTGCACGAAGGCCGTGACGCGATACAGGTGATCCTCCACGACCACCCATGTACCTCCGGCCGCGGGGGGCACGATCGCCGGGACCGGCAGACCGCGGGAGCGCAAAAAGGACATCAGCTCGTGCTCGAAGCGCAGGGCCTCGAGCGTCTTCGTGGGCCGGGACCGCCGGAGGACGTACCGCCCGCGGTTCGTGGTGATCTCGTAATGGTCGTTCTTGGCCCCTGGCAGGGGCCGCACCGATTCCCAGAGGCCCAGGTCGTAGGCCATGAGCGCCTCGCCGATCGCCTCGATACGCCGCGGCTCTCGCCGTGCCCGCGCGGCGTCGCGCCGCGAAGGCATCGCGCCCACGCCGAGCGACAGGCCGAAGGAGCGGCCGTAGGCCGTCGCTCGCAGGAGCATGCCGTGTCCACACGCCGGGCGCTCGGGTCGATCCCACATCACCGGCTCGCCCGGCGGGATGTGGACCCATACCGAGGCCGTCCGGTTGCGCCACCCTCGCGTCGCGTTCCGCTTCATGGGCCGAAGCGCCCGTCCTCCTTCGTGTAGCAGCGACAGATAATCGGGTGAAAGAGCGACACCGACGCCGAAACGCTCGGGCGCGCGCGGGAGCACGTACGAGACGTCGATCCGCCGCGCGTCCGCGGCCAAACGAAAGACCTTGAGCGCCCCGGCGAGCGGGCTCTCGGGCTCGTGATGGACGAGCTGAACCTCGACGCCGCCCTCCCGCGTGAACGCCGCGAGCACCCGGTAAGGGTCCTTTTCGTGCCCGGCGTCGGCGAAGGCGCCCGGGTGGTTCGAGGGTATTTCCATGTAGCGGTTCTGCTCCTCCTGCCAGTTCCAGTCGTCCGCCGGGTTGCCGACGACGAGCCGCCCGCCCTCCGCCGTCAGGTCGAACAGATAAACGAGGCGGCCTCCGTGATCCGGCGCGAGCACGGCATAGAGGTGATCGTTCTTGAGGATCACCTCGTCCGCGCCGTCGTGATCGACGTCCAGGCGCTCGACGTGGGCGCGTCCGTCGCGCTGCCGTTGCCATTCGGCGGCGGCGGCGATCACGAAGACGCTCTTTGCATGCGCGCAGATCGCCCGCGCCCACGGCGCCGGGCGGCATTCGCCGTCCTGCCCGACGTCGTGCCAGGCGGTCTCGCAGCTCGAGGCCATGAGCTGCTTCCACGCGAGCTCCCAGAGGCCCGAGCGGGGGGCGCGGGCGCGCCGGAGCAAGGCCTCGGCCTCGAGCAGGAGCTCGCGGTGAGGCCGCCACGACGAGCCCAGCCAGAAGCCGGCATAATCTTCCCCCGCGCGCATCCCGTGGGCGAGTTCGAAATACGTGCCCGGGTCGACACGACGCGGAGGGCTCGCAGGGTGCTCACGCAAAAACGACGCGAGGAGGACCGGCCTCACCTCGGCCCCTGCCCCGATCCAGGCGAGCCATTTCTCATAAGGATCGACCTTGGCGCGTGTCCAGCGACCGTTCGTCCACGGCCCCACCGCGGCCGCCTTCTCCAGGTCGTCGCCGTAGACCGCGATCGCCCCCGCGGGGGCCGCGGCGACGCGACGCAAAACCTCCCGCGCGTCCTCCCATTGCCGAGCATGTCGCGGCGGGACGGCATAACGCAGGACGGCCGAGATCGGCACGACGCAGAGCCCCTCGCCATTCTCGAGGCGGTAAGGCAGGAGCGAGGGGAGGTCGCCCCCCGGGGGCGCCTCGTGCGCGCGTCCGGTGGGGGGCGTGCGCGCGTCGAAGCGCTGACGCGCGCTGAAGGCGTAGGGGCCGTCGAGCGGATACGCCAGCCGATCGTCGAGCAGCACGTACGCGTAGCCCCCATTGAGGAGCGAGTCGCTGCGGAGCACGCGCGCGAGCTTCTCGGTATGCCAGACCCGCTCCGGGACCCAGAAACCCTTGATCGCCTCGGGCTCCACGCCGAGGTGGCGTCGATAGAGCGAGAGCGCCTCGTCGATCTGGCGGAGGTTGTGCTCGTCGGAGAACAACGGCATGATGTTCTGCGCGTAGGTGCTGCCGAGGAGCTCGAGCAGGCCGGCGCGACGGAGCGCGTGGATCCAGCCGAAGAACGACGGCGCGTGCCAGGCGATCGCCTCGATCAGCGTCCCGCTCAGGTGGAGGTTGAGCGGGACCTCGTATTTCAGGTGCAACGCGAAGACCGTCGCGAAGCCCTCGAGCACCTCCGAGAGGCCCTCGCGATTGTCGTACCCGTCGGTGATCAGGTACTGGTGTCCATGCTGCACGATGGCCAGCGCCGGCTGCTTCTTCGATCCCTGCATGGCATTTTCGCTCCATGTCAGCCGAGGTCCTCCCACTGCTCGCACGCGTCGAGCCAAGCCGGCAGGAAGGAAGGATCGGCCACGGGAAACACGAAGAGCTTGTGATGCAGGATCTCCAGGAACGAGCGCGGCACGAAGGTCGAGAGCGCCGACGTCGCCTCCGGCGGGGCGTGACGCCGGTACTCCTCCAGGAAGGCCGCGTTCCATGGCTCGACCTCGCGGAACGTCCCGGCGCGCGTGTAGGACATGGTCAGGCATTGCGCGATGAATTGACCCAGGTCTCGCGCGGGGTGCCCGAGGGCGAAACGATCGAAGTCGAAGACGGTGATCCGGTCGCCCGAGACGTGGATGTTCTTCGGCTGGAAATCCCCGTGGGTGGGCACGGAGGGGCGCGCGCCGAGCGTCGTCATCGAGGCGACCACGCGCCCGGCGATCGCCTCGACGCGGCGGGCGAACGCGGGGAAGAGCTCGCCCAGCGCGCGGCCGTGCCGGGCGGCGCTCTCGGCTTCGTCCGAGAGGCGCAAGAGCGGGGCGCGCGAAGCGGGCATGCCGTGGAGCTTCGCGAGCCACCGCGCCGCCCGGCGTACGTGTCGGAGCGAGCGCGCTGGATGATCGATGTGGTGGTGGAGATCCTTTCCTCGGGCGAGGTCCTGGAGAAGAAGCCCGAGCGCGGGTACGTAGGCGATCGGCTCTGGAATGGTGAGGCGGGGGTCGCCGCCGAATCCATTCTGCCAGAGCTCACGCAGGACCTCGAACATCGCGGCCCCGCCCTCGCCGGCGTAACGCTTGCCGATGACGACCTTCCGGACGAGGGCGCCCGTGGCCTCGTCGAAGCAGGTGAGCGAGTAATGGAAAATGGGGCGATATCGATAGGACCTCATCACGCGGACGCGGCATTTCCGCACGTCCAGACCACGGGCTGCGAGCACTTCCAGCACGGCGTGCGGGGCGTCCATCCGGTTTCTCCGTCTTCTCGCGCAGCACGGCGGCGCGTCGGGCGACCGGCCTCGTCACCACGATGCGAACCTGGGTCACGGGCGCCCGATGGCAACCTCGCGGCGGGCGCGAAGCCGACTTTTTGGCGACGGACGCCTTCGGGGCGACCGCGAACCCGTCCGTGGTTCGACGGACGCCTTCGGGGCGACCGCGAACCCGTCCGTGGTTCGACGGACGCCTTCGGGGCGACCGCGAAGCCGTCCGTCGTTTGACGGACGCCTTCGTTGTAAGCGCGAACTCGTCCGTCGTTTGACGGACGCCTTTGTTGTCGCCGCGATCACGAGTTCCATCTGGAACTCGGCTCTGCGGAGCGCGCGAAGGCGTTTCCCACGGCCGGAGGGGCCTCCGGGGCAGGGGGTAGTAGCCGCGAGACTCCCCGTGGTAGCCTCGCGGCTCGATGGCGCTGTCCGAAAATATCCAGTTCTACGCCGCGACGGACGTTGGCCGCGTACGTGATCACAACGAGGACAACTTCCTCGTCGACAAGAAGCTCGCGCTGTCCATCGTCGCGGATGGCATGGGCGGGCATGCGGCCGGCGAGGTGGCGAGCGCGCTCGCGGTGCGGATCATCCACGAGGAGGTCAAGAAGCACAAGGACGTCGTCGAGAAGTACGCGCGCGAGGGCGTGAGCAGCCGGGCAGGCGCCAAGGAGATCCTCGCGATCATGGAGCTCGCGGTGCAACGAGCCTGCGCGAAGATCCACGACGAGGCCAAGCAGGACGCGAACAAACGCGGCATGGGCACGACGCTGTCGGCGCTCCTGATCGTGGCCTCGCACGGCTTCATCGCGCACGTCGGCGACAGCCGCATCTACCTCCTGCGCGGCGGGAAGGTGCAGCAAATCACCGAGGATCACACGGTCTACAACGAGCTCATCAAGCGCGGGAAGCTCACGCGCGATCAGATCGAGAAGGTCGCGCAGAAGAACGCGATCACGCGCGCCGTCGGCGTCTACGAGCGGGTCGAGGTCGACACGCTGACGATCGAGGTCCTGCCCGGCGACCAGTTCCTGCTCGCCTCGGACGGCCTGCACGGGTACATCGCGCACACGGCGGAGCTCGAGCCGTACTTCGAGGAGGCCGACGGCGAGACGGCGACGCGTGAGCTCATCGACCTCGCCAACCGCAAGGGCGGCAAGGACAACATCACCGCGATCCTGGTCCGCCTCGGCGCCGGCGACAAACAGGACGACAACCGCGCGCGGCGCCTGCACCTCAAGCGCGAGGTGCTCGCGAAGATGCCGCTCTTCTCGCGCCTGGCCGAGCGCGAGATGCTCCGGATCATGCAGGTCGCGGACGTGCTCTCGTACGACGTCGATCAGGTCGTCGTCGCGGAGGGTGATCGCGGCGACGAGCTCTTCATCGTGCTCTCGGGCCAGGTGCGCATCAGCCGCGGCGAGACGCTGCTGAACGAGTTCGGCCCCGGCGAGCACTTCGGCGAGATGGCGCTGATCCGCGCGATGCCGCGCTCGGCCACGGTGACGGCGATCGAGCCGAGTGAGCTCATCGTTTTGCACCGCAACGACTTCTTCGAGATCCTGCGCAAGGAGCACGAGCTCGCGGTGAAGCTGCTCTGGCAGTTCCTCGGCGTGCTCGCCGACAGGCTCGATCAGACCTCGCGGGATCTCAGCTCGGCGCGCGAGGAGCTCAACGCCGAGGACATCACGGACGCGATCTTCCCGGACGAGATCGAGCCGGGGCCGGACGACGCGCCCGTGACCGAGCCGCGGCCGCGCGACAGCTACCTCCCCGAGCCCCCCTCGGAACAATCGCCCCCGTCGGGGCCCTGAAATGCACTTCTGATTGACACGTTCCGCCCGGCGCCGGTAGCGTCCGTCCAACGGAAAGGTCTGCCATGGAAGGCGTAAAGTTCTGCGATCGCAAGGGCAATGGCTTTCGCCTCGGTCTCGCCGTCGGGCTCGCGTCGTCGCTCGTGACGCTCGTGACGGGCTCGGCGCTCGCCGATGAGCCGCGCAGCGCCACCGAGCCGCGCGTGATGCAGGAGCCCGGCGAGGTGGTGAACGTGATCGACGCCTTCGACGACGGCGATCCGTTCGACATCGCGATCAGCCTGGGCTTCCAGTACTCGACGAAGAGCGCGAAGATCCAGCGCGAGACGAACATCTTCGGGCCGGGCCTCACGTCGGGCGGGTTCACGTCGAACCTGCTCAACGTGGCCTCGTACAGCGAGCAGACGTCACGCCTGATCCCGCGCGTCGACATCGGCGTCTACAAGGACCTCGCGGTCTACTTCCGCGCGCCGATCATCCTCAACAACTCGCGCGAGCTCACGGACCTCGACGGCAGCTCGAACGTGCAGAACATCGTGCTCGCGGGCGCGCCGGGCGAGCAGCTCTTCGGCCTGCCGTTCACCTCGCCCGATCGCAGCGGCCTCGAGTACCTCGCGGTCGGTATCGACACGAGCGCCTTCATGAACCAGGCGCGGGATCGCACGAAGCCCACGCTGCTCTTCGGCGTCGAGGGTCGCTTCGCGCTCGGCACGCCCATGCACGCGTGCAACACGCAGCCCGCCACGGGCCAGCTCCAGTGCGCGCATCCGTCGGACATCGACCGCGACGGCGTGCGCGACGGTGACCTCGAGGGCTTCGACGTCGGCGAGCGTGATCCGGGCGTGACGCGCGGGACGATCGGGCTCGAGGTGCACACGCTCGTCTCGAAGCGCATCAAGTACCTCGAGCCGTACGGCGGCTTCTCGGCGCTCTTCGAGTTCCAGCAGGAGGACTCGGACTACGGCATCACGGACCTCGAGGGCTCGCTCGTGAACCGCCCGCCGATCCGGGGCACGATGACGCTCGGCCTCATGATCATCCCGTGGGAGAACCGCGAGAAGTTCGGCCGGCTGACCTTCGACATGCGCGTGCAGGGCACGTACACGTCGGAGGGCCGCGACTACTCGGAGATCTTCGACGCGATCGGGTCGAGCAGCGCGGGCTCGATGCGCCAGCCGCAGTGGGCGAAGTACCAGCGCAACCCGAACTTCAACGAGAACGCGCCGGCGGGCATGCGGGAGCCGATCTCGATCATCGACCAGAACTCGCAGAAGACGTACGTCACGGGCCTGACCGACGTGCAGCAGTACGCGTCGATCCGCGGGCAGGGCTCGGTCACGTGGCAGGCGAGCGAGTTCGTCAAGTTCACGCTGGGCATCGGGTTCACGCACGATCAGAAGCACGGGATCAGCGGGGATCAGCCGTGCAACCCGACGTTCAAGGACGACATCGGTCAGTCGGGCCCGTGCAAGAGCGGCAACGAGCTCAACGTCGGCGAGTTCGTCTCGGCCACGGGTATTCCGAACCCGAACTATCGTCCCACGATCAACGCGGTCGGGAGGCGCTTCTGGGTGAGCGACAGCAACACCTTCGACGTCTTCGCGAGCGGCGTGGTGATGTTCTGAGAGGCGGCCGCGCGGCTCGGCTCCTGGTGGTCCTCGCGGCGCTCGGCTCCGCGGGTCCTGCCTCGGCCGAGGCGCCGCGGACGAGCGGCCCGGCGACGGCAGAGCCGGCTGGGGGTTTGGGGCGCAGGACGCCGCAAGGCGATCCGAAGCCCCAAGCGGTGACGGGCCGCTCGGCGGTCCTGTTTCCCACGAAGATCACGCGCAAGCCCGCGGGCGTGGGCGCGGACGGCGAGGGCGCGGAGCTCGCGCCGATCGCGGGGCAGCTCGACGCGTTGCTCGCGGACGCGGCGCAGGATCTCGGGCTCGTGCTGGACCTCGACGAGCGCGGCCAGGCGCCCGAGGAGGCGGAGCTCCCGGCGCTCGCGGGCTCGCTCGGCGGCACGTTGATCGTGCCGAGCGTGCGCGCGCGGGACGACGAGATCGAGCTGCGGATCGTGCTCGTGGAGGCCGCCTCGCCCGAGCTGCGCGTGCGGATCGAGCGGACGAGCCGGGTCGATCTGCCGGTGCGCGCGGTGGTGATGTTGCGGGACCTCGTCACGGCCCTGCGCGCGTCGCCTGTGCGCAAGGAAGAGCCGACGCGCGCGCCCGCGGGGACGCTCACGTACCCCGCGAAGAGCGCGGGCCGCACGGCGCTCGGGGTGAACGCGACGCTTTTCGGCGGGCTGCTCGGGTACTCGATCCAGCGGGCGAGCGGGTCGGAGGATCCGCGGCTTTTGTATCCGCTGCTCGCGGTCGGCGCGGGGGGCGGGCTGGTCATGTCGATCCTGGCCGCGGAGGAGTGGGACGTCGGGGTGGGATCGGCGTGGTTCCTCGCGTCGGGCGCGTGGTGGCCGACGCTCGCGGGGCACCTGATCTACGCGGGTCGGTTCGGCGGCTCGGGGGGCGAGGGCGAGCAGTGGACGGCGGGGCTCGTGGCGGGCACGACGGGGCTCACGCTCTCGACGCTGGGGCTCGCGCTGCGGGGGATGTCGGAGGGCGGCGCGTTGCTCGCGCATTCGGGCGGCGGGCTCGGGCTCGTGTTCGGGGGCATGACGGAGGCGCTCGTGCGGGGCAACGTGGACGCGTTCCCGATCGCGGGGATGGGCTACGGCGCGGGGCTCGGCTGGCTCGGGGCGGCGGCGCTCGCGGTGCACTGGCGGCCTGCGGCGCATCGGGTGGTGGCGATGGATCTCGGGGCGCTGCTCGGCGGGCTCGGCGGAGCGGCGCTCGGCAGCCCGCTCTTGCTCGACGGGCCGACGGAGACGCAGCAGCGGGCGTGGGTGGGGCTGACGGGCGGCATGACGCTCGCAGGGGCGGCGATCGGGTGGTTGATGACGAAGCCGAAGGCGGAGCCGGCGAAGAAGCCGCGGAAGCAAGCGCACGATCTGGTGGAGGGCGCGATGCCGGTCTTCGGGGTGATCGGGCAGAGCATCGTGGGAGAGCGGCGCGCGCCCGTCGTGGGGCTATCGTGGAGCGGGGCGTTGCGGTAGAGGTTCGTCCGCTCGAACGAGACGGCAAGAAGATGAAGATCACGGTGAACGAGGTGCAGGCGGGGGTTCGGTTGGACAAGCTCCTGCTCGAGGTGATGCCGACGCTCGGTCGAGCGGGGGCGAAGCGGCTGTTCGAGGCGGGCAAGGTCCGCCTGCACGAGGGCGGCGGCGAGCGCGGGCGGCGGGTGTCGAAGGGGGACGTGGCGCGGGCGGGGGACGTGGTCTCGGTCGAGCTCGATCCGGCGTCCTTGTCGGGCGGGGCGCTGCCGGACGCGGAGGCGCCGCTCGTGGTGGTGCTCGAGACGGACCAGGTGGTCGTCCTCGACAAGCCGGCCGGGCAACCGACGGCGCCGCTCGAGCCTGGGGAGCGAGGCACGCTGGCGAACGCGCTGGTCTCGCGTTACCCGGAGTGCGCGGGGATCGGCTTTTCGACGCGGGAGCCTGGGCTCTGCCATCGGCTGGACACGGAGACGAGCGGGCTCGTGCTGGCGGCGCGGACGCGGGAGGCGTTCGAGGTGCTGACGGGGGCGATCAAGGAAGAGCGCCTCGACAAACGATATTTGCTGGTCTGCGCGGCGAAGGATTTGCCGGAGACGGGGACGATCGAGATCCCGCTGGCGCCACACCCGAAGGATCGGCGTCGGGTATACCCGTGCGTGCACCCGCGCGACGTGGAGCGGTATTCGCCGCGGCCGGCGCATACGACGTACCGAAAGGTGTCGGAGCGGGGCGAATGGGCGCTGGTGGAGGCGCGTGCGGGGAAGGCGTCGCGGCACCAGATTCGCGCGCATTTCGCGGCGATCGGGCATCCGCTGGCGGGGGACACGCTTTATGGCGGTGCGAGCGTGCCGGGGCTCGAGCGGCATGCATTACACGCGTCGCGGATCACGTGGGGCGGGGACGCGAAGGTGCCGGCGTTCACGGCGAGCTCGGCGCTTCCGGGGGATATCGGGGCGATCGTGGGGGAAGAGGGCGGGTGATTCAGCGGGAGGGGGCCTGGCCTGACGCGGCGCTCTGTTTTTCGACCGCAGCGGCGATGAGCGGAGCCTTTGCGCGCAGACCTTCGAGGCTGATCTCGCCCTCCTGATACATGCGGTACCATTCTCGGCGCTGTCGTAGCGTCCGTTCGTCGTCCCGCAGGCGAAGACGAGTCAGGGTGAACTCCGCCCGGAATCGATGGGACGGAGGAACCTTGTCCGTCACCCGGAGCTGCAAAGACGGAAGCAGGATCTCGAACCAACCGTCTTCGACCTCGTGAGGATCGAGGACGGCTTCATCGAGCGTTTGTTTGCTCTTGTTGATCCACTCCTGCGCGAAGCGGTAGTTGCTCCACTCGTAGGCGAGGCGTGGCTCGTTCTTGCAGCTCACGAAGTGATCGATCGATCCTACGGGTTCGTACATGGCCGTGTACCCGCATCGATGTCCGAAGCCGTCGTCGAGGATGCTCTTGAAGGGCGACCAGTAGTCTTTGGGACGTCGTGCGCCAGGATTCTTCGCCAGCCATTCCTGACCGGGTTTGCGAGCACGAGCGTCGAAATCGGGAGGCTCCGGGACGCGCTTGACAGGGATCACGGAGCCTCCGTTCGCTTCTCATTGTGCACGATCCATCGTGGCCAGAAGGGATCGTGCCCGGGCAACACGCGGAGCAGTTCCTGGTGAATGTCCTCGCTGGTGCGCAGTCCCTCCGGGAGCGCACCGAGGTCCCCACGCATGAAGGCTTCTGCTGCTTCAATTGCGATTTCCGCTGCGGCGGAGCGGGCTTGCTTCAGGCCGAAGCTCTCGGAGACCAACCAGTTGACGGTGTCTCCCTGTTTGGTCCAGGGGATTTCCTCCACGCTGACCTGGTTGCGTTCGAGCCCGAAGTGAATGAGTTTGTCCCGCTCCTCATCGAAGATCGGTTCGAGTGAGGCGAGCACGAGCGGCGCGTGGGTCGTGAGCAGGACCTGTGGATGCATCTCTGAAGACAACGAGCCGAGCACGTCGAGCAGCGCGGGCACGATGTGGCGTTGCCATTTCGGATGCAGGTGCGTCTCGGGCTCCTCGAAGAGCACGACGACGCGCTCCGCGGGCTTCCAGCCGAGCATCGAGCAAGCCCGTACGTGCTCGGACCACATCCACGTGAGCACGTAGGTGAGCGCGATGATGCGCTTCATGCCTGCGGAGGCGTGCGTGATGGGGATCGTTTCGTAAGGCAGCTCGATGGCGGGGAACCTTCGTACATCGTCGAGGTAAGGACGAACGGGCTTGCCCGGTTTCATGGGTTCGTCCGGATGGGAGAGCCGGGTGAGGATGCGCGTGAGGAGGTGGAACGGGTGATCCGTCTCGTTCTGCGCCTCGAGTTGCCAGGTAACCCAGTCTTCGATCAGGCCGTTGCAGAGAGGTTTGCCCTTGTGTTCGAGACCATCCCAGACGGCAGCTTCATTGAAGACGAAGGGTGGAACCGCGACGACTGCTGTGGTGGGACCGGAGAGATCGACCGTGCCGATCTGATGATTCCGTGCCGGATCCCACAAGGCAAATGCTCCGTTGGTGCGCACGTAGAGCGTTGGAAACGTGTCGAGGAGCCAGACGGGCGTGTAAATGTTGTTGTGCGGTTGGTAGCCCCTTGAGTGATACTGGAAAGGGAGCTCCCATTGCTGAACCACGCGGTTGAACTGCGGCAGGCCATGAAGCTTGTGCGGCTTCGTGGGATTCTTTCCACGCCACGCCACTGCCGGCACGATCTCCGCACTCTCCTCCTTCCCCCGCTGCGGCAACACCGGCCGCTCCACCCACGTCCCCGTGAGCGCCCACCAGGCGACCTCCAGGACAAAACTCTTCCCGAGTCCGTTATCGCCCGTCAGGACGTTCAGCCGCTCGCCGAACTCGAGATCCATCCGGTCCGCGGGGCCCACGTCCTTGATGTGCAGCGCAGAGAGCATCCTTCTACAACCCCCTCGGCCGCGGGACCTCTTTCTCCCGCTTCCGGATCCGCGTCGCCACATACTCCGCTGCCGCCGTCATCTCCTGCTGCGAGATCCCCGCGTCCCGCGGCCTTTGCATTCCGTAGCCCACCTCGTACACGTCCGTCTGGATCGGCGGCGGTGGTTTGCCCGTCCCCTTGGGCCCGATCCCCACCGAGAAGAACAACTCGCCTCTTTGCAGCTCCACCCACGCGACCTTTTCGTTCGTCGGGTAGAAGTTCACCACCTTCCACCCATTCACCTCGTGCCCCACCGTCATGCCGTCCAGCAACACGACGAGCGCTGGATCGGGCGGCGTGGGGCTCGGGCCGAAGGGCTCGGCGGGCGGGGGCGGCTCTCCGCCCGCCGGCGAGGCCGAAGGCGCGGGCGCGGAGGGGTCGCTCTGCGCGGCGACCAGGAAGCCGAAGACGCCGAGCAGCAACACGACAGCGGCGATCCGGGCGAACAGGCGCGGGGGTTTGTCGGGAGGGGCGGTCACGGGCGCCCTCGAAACAAGCGGGAAAACCTGCCCGGCGTCAAGCCGCTCGGCCGTCCTCGGAGGCGGCGACGACCTGGGCGGAGCGGCGGATCCCCGAGCGCTCCTCCGCGGCCTTGCGACCTTCACGCAGCAGGCCGACGAGGCGCGTGACGAGATCCGCGGTCATCCACGCTGTCGGCAAGCGCGGGACCAGGGTGATGGCGCGCTCCGTCGGGCGCTTTCCTCGTTGCGAACGGCCCTGCCGCGTGATCGCCGAAGTCGCCTCCTCGCACGCCGTCCCCGACGTCACGCGCAGCAGCACCTCCGGCGAGCGCAACGTCGAGCCCGCGGCCGGCGTGAGCACCACGCCGACCTCGAGCCCCGCGAAACCCGGCAGCGGCGAGCGCGGCACGACCGCGAGACGGAGCTCGTCGGCCTTGGCGCTGCCCTCGGGCACCCGGAAACGCGGGACGATGCGCACCTCCTCGCCCGCCTTTTTGGTCGCTTTTCGGACGCGCTTGGCCACGTCGCGAAGGAGCGGCGCCGCGGAGGCGACCGGATCCGGCGGCAGCTCGGCGAGGCGGCCCGTGCAGAAGAGCGCGAGCAGGGCCACCACGTCGTAGGCGAAGAGCTCGGCGTGGTACATCGAGGTGCGCGAGACGAACCACACGCCGACGCCGAGCAGCCCGAGGCCGAGCGCGAAGAGGGCCTTTCCGGCGCGCGTGGAGACGTCGAGCAGGGCGCCGCGGGGCCGCGCGGCGCGGGAAAAGGCCTCTTCTTCGGTGACCGGGAGCCACGTGCCCGGGCCCCGCAACGAGGAGGCGCGGATCCAGCGCGGGGCGCGGAACGCCGCGAGCGCCGCGGCGAGGGCGACGAGCAGCGCGCCCGCCGTGCCCGTGGGCAAGGCGAGCTGCAAGGCGAGGCCCGCGACGAGCGCGAGGCCCGCGCCCGTGGCGCGCACGAAGAGCGGGGCCGGGATCAAGGGGCGAGGCTCGGCGCCGGCGGCGCGCGCGGCGCGCTCGACCTCGCGCGACTTGAGGGCGACGAGCAGGGCATACAGGACAAACGCGACGCCGCCGCCGATCAGCACGAAGAGGCGCCTGTCGGGGGCGAGCGCGGCGGGCCCGGGGGCCGACGCGGGGGCGGGCTCGGCGCGGGGGGCCGTGACGTCGAGGGCGCGGGCGTCGAAGCGGACGAGCCAGCTGACGGGCTCGCCTTTGGGCGCGTAGGGCCGCAGGAGCTCGAGCTCGTCCTTGCCCGCGCCGCGGCGGATCGTGGACAGGACCGAGGGCGGCGCGGCCGACTCGCTCGAGGGATCCTCGGCGGCGGCGGCCTCGTCGGGGCGCGGCTCGGTCGGGCCGGCGGGCAGGACGAAGGTGGCGCGGGCCGAGTCGAAGCCGTCTTCCCAGACGAGCCCGCTCCAGCGGAGGCGGGCCATGGAGCCATCGCGCCGGACGAGGCCGCGGCGGAAGAGCTCGGTCCGGTAACGGACGAACACCACGAACACGCCCCGCGACAGACCCTTGTCGGCGTCGAAGCGGATGCGCATGGCCGAGGGGTTTGGCGCGCCGTCTTCGCGCGGGCGGCTCGGCGGCGGCAGCATCTCCGTGCTCACGGGCGAGGCCGACGCGAGCGAGTTCGTGGCGGCGTCGCGGGCCGGGACCACGTAGCCGTCGGGCTCGGGCACGGCGTCGGCGTCGATGCCTTTGAGGTCGATCGACTTGAGCGGCCCGCCGGAGACACGCAGGGTGATCTTGTGCTCGACGCGGGCCGAGCCGTCCTTGTTCACGTCGACGCGGACGTCGTCGCCCGCGACGTGCACGTCGACCCAGGCTCGCGCGGGCAGGGGCAGGAGCGTGACGAGGCCGAGCGCGAGGCCGGAGGCCACGAGCCAGGGCCGGGCGACGCGGATGGACATGGCCGAGACCTCCCATGCAGAGAGGTCCCGGGCCAAATTTCGATCAGGCTCAGCTCAGGCCGCTCGTGTTGCCCGGGGTCGTCGTGGTGCGCGTGACGGAGCGGCTCGGGATGAAGGCGAAGACCGCGACGGCGATGCCGACCACGATGTCGTTCGCCACGGCCCTGCCGCCGAAGTACCCGAGGACGAACGGCGCGATGATCAGCCACGCGCCGAGCACGACGTTCACGAACCGCGCCTTCGGCGCCCAGAGCGCGACGATCGCCGAGGCCGCGACCAGGATGCCGAGCAGGCGGTCATTGTTCACCGCGCGTGCGTCGACGTACCCGAGCACCCCCGGGGCGATCAGCAGCCAGATACCTAGGGCGACATTCATCCATCGGGGCCATGTCATGGTTTCCTCCTCGGACGACTGGTTTCACGCGGCGTGCCGCTTCTCGGCCTCCTGCTCGTGCCGCATTCCCTGCTCGTGATACCGCCGGGCTTCGATCGCGTGCCGGAGGGCCTCGGCTTCATTTCCTCGCTCGTGCTGCTCCGCGGCCATCCGATGGTGCACGGCTGCGTTCTCGAAATGCTCGGCGGCTTTTCGATGATGATCGGCCACGCTCTCGGTACGGACCATTCCTTGCTCCGTGGGCGATTCCTGCCGCGAGGCGGCGTCCACGACGTCCCGATGCAAACGAGGGCCCAAGGAGCGGCGGGCGGACCCGGCTACGAAGCGCCGTCGAGCCCGGAGCGCCGGACCTCGATCTGGCCGTCGCGCACGCGCGTCTCGTAATGTGGCTCCGAGTCCGTCGCGGGCCCGACCATCACCCGCCCGTCGCGCAGCCGGAACTGCGAGCCGTGGCAGGCGCAGACCACGCGCTCGCCGTCGAGGCGGCCCCGGCTCAGCGAGCAGCCGAGGTGCGTGCAGGTATCGCCGATCGCGTGCACGCGCCCGTTCGCGCGGGCGAGCAGGATCGGCGCGCCCTCGGCCACCACGCGGCGGAGCTGCCCTTCGGCGAGCTCGTCATTCCGCAGCACCGGCATGAAGCCCGAGGGGCCTCCCTGCTCGAAGGCGCGGTGACTCACGCCGATCCCGTAATGGTACGACATGACCCCGCCGAGCCACGCGCTGCCCATCACCACGGCGAACCCCGTCGTCGACGCCGCGATGCCCGCGCCGCGCCGCCCGTTTTTCCGCAGGAGCAACGAAATGCCGAAGAGGCCGGCCGCGACCGTGTTCAGCGCCGCGTGCACGAAGCCCACGCGCCGCGGCTTGCCGTCGAGGTAACTCCAGTCCGCGAGCCCGGCGAGCGCCGCCACGCCCGCGGCCGCCAGGCCGAAGGCGTGCGCCGTGAACGCCGCGTCGTGCAGGCCCTTCTTCCGCGGCCGTCCGAGCCCGGCGATGTCCAGGACGACCCCCGTCGCCCACGCGCCGACCGGGAAATCGGTGAGCGCCGCGTGCAGCGGGTGACCGAGCCACGTCCCGTCGAGCGTGGTCCGGAGCTCCGGCCGCTTCTGCAGGACCGACTGGACCGGCCGGTGCACGGCCTCCGCCCATGCATCGACGCTCGAGCGATTCTCGACTGTCGTAAGGAGCGACGTCGCCATCCCCGTTTCCCCTTTCGTGCCTCATCGGGGGCTCCTCCCCCGAACACCTCTCATCGTGCAATCGCCGCGCCGGTGATGATGGTAAAGTCGGGAGGCCATGCCAATCCTTCGCCTCTTGCTTCCTTTCCTCGTTTTCGTGACGGGATGCGCCCAGGGCTCGGCCGGCGCGCTCGGCCAGACGGATACGACCGCGGCTTGTCCTCCGAGCGAGCTCGTCTGCGCCGTCTCCGGCATCGACGCCCCCATCGCCAAGGGCGCCGCCTTGCCCATCGACGTCTCCGTCACCTCCGAGGGCAGCGCGACCCCGCCGCTCTCGTTCGCTTCGGCGAACCCGGACGTCTTCACCATCCACGACGCCCGCATCCACGCGAAGGAGCCGGGGCTCGCGTCGATGCTCATCACCATGGAAGGCGATATCGTCGTGGATTTCCTCCACGTCTGGGTCGCGGAGGCCGACGCGCTCAGGCTCCACCGCGTGACGCGCGGGGGCCTTCAGACCTCGCCCCTGCCGGCCGCGATGGAGATGCTCGTCGGCGACGAGCTCACCCTCGTCGCTGCGCCGCACCGCGGCCCGCAGCGCCTGCTCGGCGAGCTCGACGCGGCCTTCGAGGCCGATCCGCAGGTGGTCATGATGCTCGACGAGGGCGTGCCCGGCAGCCGGCGGATCGTCGCCACGAAGGCGGGCGAGACGAACGTCACCGTCAAGGCCGTCGGGATCGAGGTCGCGGTCGCGCTCTCCGTGCTGGAGGTGAACCCGTGAGCCCCCGCGCCTCCCTTTGGCTGCTCGCCGCCGCCGTGTTCTCCGCGGGTTGCGAGCCTACCCTCGTCGCCCTCACCGTCGCGCCGCCCACGGCCGTCGCCGAGGTTGACAACGCCGCCAAGGACGTGCGCCTCTCGCAGGGCATCGCGCTCGCGATCGAGTGCACCTACGTGGGCGACCCCTGCGAGAACGCGACCGCGAGCTCGAGCGACCCCGCGATCGTGCGCGTCTTGCCCGGCTTCGTGGACCTGCTCGCGCCGGGCGACGCGTATCAGCGGCCCGCCGCGGACGAGCCACGCGCCGTCTTCATCTTCGTGGGCGGCGAGCCCGGCGACGCCATCGTCACCCTCACGACGACCGACACCGACGCCGAGATCGCCGTCAAGGTCCTCCCGCCCCCCTGAGCGGCCGGATTTCCGCTCTCCCCGGACCCGCGCCGCGCGACGTCTCGGGGGGGAGCACGGTTTCCCGCGCCTCCGCGTCAGGTGGACCTTGATGCTCGTGGGTCTTTTCTCGTATGTAGGAGGGACGCATCGGGAGATCATCGGGGATGACGGACGCGACCGACGAGTCGGTGGTGGTGGAGGGGAAGCGGATCGAGCGCGTCTTGGAGGCGCTCTCGCTCGCTTCGGTCGGGGCCTTCGACGAGGCCATCGGGCTCTCCGGCGCGCTGACCGAGGATCGGTTCGGTGCGCTCGAGGAGAGCCTGCTGGTGCTCCTGCGCGAGCTCAAGCAGACGCGCGAAGAGCACGACAAGGCGATGAGTGATCTCGAGGCGTCGCGGCGCGACCTCGAGGAGCAGCTCGCCACGGTGGAGCGGCAACGCATCGCGATCCGCGAGCTCAGCGTGCCGATCATCGACGTGTGGGACGACGTGCTCACGCTCCCGCTCGTCGGCGCGATCGACAGCGCGCGCGCCGCGGAGATGACGGAGAAGCTCCTGCAGCGGATCGCCGATCGCGGCGCGGAGTACGTGATCATCGATCTGACGGGCGTCGACGTGGTCGACACGATGACGGCCGCGCACCTCGTGCGGCTGACGCACGCGGCGAAGCTTCTCGGCGCGAAGTGTATCCTCACGGGCGTTCGCCCCGACGTGGCGCGTACGCTCGTGGAGATCGGCGTGCACCTCGGCGGCCTGATGACGCTGCGCACGCTGAAGGACGGCCTGCGCGCCTGCCTCACGATGCGCGAGGCCGACCGGATCAGCCTGCGCAAGAAGCCCGGCGAGGGCGGCGACAAGGGCAAGAAGGCGGAAGCCCCGAAGGACGAGGGGCAAGATCGCGCGGTGAGCCGCGGCGAGCGCCGCCAGCGGCCCCCGCGCCCGGAGTCGTCGAACGGCGTGTCGACGGCGCCGTCGTCGATGGCTTCGTCCGAGGACGTGGGGCTTTAAGACGGGTATCGAGAGAAGCGGCAGGCTCGTGGGTCGCGAGACCTGACCAAGTCGACGAGCGACCAAAGAGGTTGCTCGACGAACAGTAACGTGCATGCGGCCTTCGGCTTCGTGACCGCGGGCTGCGCGCTCGTCGCTGGGCACGACTCGCGGGAGCGAGGGGGCTCCATCCTCCCCGCCCGTACCAGCGCGGACCTCGATGGCGGAGGGAAGCCCGACACACGTGGCCTCGGAGGCGGGCAGGTGCACGGCTCGCACTGCGCAGGGGGCACGACGAGATTCGGGTCGGGCACGCAGGCGCGAGACGTCGGAGCATAACGAAGCCGCCTACTCTGCGCCTGCGATCGAGCGCAAACCGGCAGAGCCGGGTTGTGAGCGTTACGGAAATTTGGCCTCCTCGTGCGCGGCGTGGCAATCGGAAGCCACACTTCGAATCGCACGCGTGCGCCGCGCATCGACGCATGGCCCGAGCGGGTGATTCGCGCAGACCGCAGGAGCGGGGGCTGCCGGGTGGGGAATGTATGAATACGATCGTCATCGGGTTGTTCGCGGTATGGAGTGTCGCGTTCGCGACGGGGTGCACCGACGATGAGTGCAAGAATCCGGCGAGGGGAACCGACACAGAGAACAACCAACAAATCGAAGGACCTCAGATGAAATGCAACGTGGTCCTTACTTGCCCCCGCTATGGCGGGCGCCCCGATGATAGATTTGCGCTCCAAGGAGGAGACGACCCGACCATCGTCGATCGCCAGAGAGAGTCGTGGAACAGGAATCGCTGCATCGAAGCCGTCAGGCGCAAGGGTTTCAGTCCTGATTGCAAGATCGAGGTGTCTCCTGCGATCATCTGCCTCGATGCGGACGGGGGATCGGGCGGACCTGGGGGACCCAGCCCCTCGGGAGGCACCTTGGTCACGGTCGGCGTGGGGGCCGGGAGCGGTGATTACTGGTTCGACGACGATGGGGCCGACGGCATCGGCGGCGAGGGAGGGGTCAGCGAAGCGCCCGGTGAGGGAGGGGTCGGGGGCTCCGAGTGACGTCAGCGGGCTTTGCGCGCGGCGGTTGCCCCCTGTGGTGCTTGCTCGCGTCGCTCACTGCCTCAGGGCAGCCTGGAGCTTCGCATGCCAATTCGTGCCGGTGAGCGCACGACAATGCTGCTCCATGTCTGCCTTGAAACAAGTGGCAAACTCGTCGTTGCTCACCTTCCGACGTTCGATTTGAAGCTTTTCCCCGCAGCGAGATGACGATGCATTGATGTCATCCCAGAATCGTGCGCCCAACATGTCGTCGCAGGAAGTGCACCAGATCGGGTCGTGGCCCGTGCATGGTACCTGCTGTGGGCACACCCCCATCACGCAGCCAGCCTGGCACGCGTCCGCGTACGCATCCGTGACGGTCGCGCACCGGCTCCCCTCGAGCCCGGGCTTGCAGTAGCCCTCGAACAGCGCCTCGACGTCGCTGCAGACTTCGACGCTCGACCCCGTCGAGCGCCCCGACTCGCCTTGGTACGCCCCCAGGCCCACACCAAGGAGACAAAGCGTAGCGAGCGCGACGGCAACGAGAGGACGGGGGCGCTTCATGGGGAGATCTCCGTGGCGAGCGGGGCCATGTTACCCCGCGACGCACGGAAACGCGAGGGGGTCTTGATCGACACGCGAGGCCGAGAGCGTGTTCCGCTCAGCCCCCGTCCCCCGGCGCCGCCTCCTCCGAAAGCAGCTCCTCCCCCGTCTTCGGATCCACATCCGGCGCGCTCCTCCGCGCGCGGAGGTGCTGCCGGATGGCCTCGTTTTGCTTCACCACCGGCGCGAGCAACGCGGCCCGCTTCTCCGCGTGGTCCCCCGTCGGCTCGTCGTACGTGCCGAGGATCTTGGCCACGATCCGCAATAAGTAATGAAGTGGTGACACGAAGGCGGCGGATTCGTTCTTCCGGCCCAGCGCGACCGCGCCCGGCGCGGCGGATACGGACGAAGAAGCGGCCCCGAAGGACGGCGCCGAAGCGTAATCGGGAGGAGAGGACGCGAGGGGCGCCTCCTCCTTTCGAGAATCAAGCTCTCCACATCCAGGAATCGCGCCCGCGCGGCGGGCGAACACGCTTCCACGAGGCCGGAAGGCCGTTTGCGTCGCGAGCAAATGCCTTTCCACGTCCCCGGAAGGGCGCTTGCGCGTGAGGTAACGCACCGCCGAGGTCGTGGAGAGGCGTTTGCGCGGCGAGCAAGTGCCTTTCCACGGATCGGGCGAGGCGATTTCCCGGCGCGCGGGTGGGGTGTCGCGGGCGTGGAGAGCCCGTTTCCCGTCGTGCAGAAGGTCCGCGCCGCTCCTGTCGGGTGCTTGTCCCTGTTTTGGAGGTTGGGGCACAAGGAGGAGAGCGCCTTGCGTGCGCGAGGGAGGGGAGGTGGCGAGGGGAACGGGGCGGTCCGGGCGCCTCGACTCCGGGGAAGATTTCCGCCGAGGGCCGGCCGCCTCGCCGAGGGGCCCCGGACCCCTTGCGCGTGTTGCGCTCGCACACGTGGCTCGATCGTTGCACCGATTCCGCGCGGGAGGTGAAGAATGCTGAAGAGGGTGCAACGCAAGCTGGCGGTGGGCTTTGCTCTTCTTTCGGGGATGGTCGCTTCGGGGCTCGCGCTTCGTTCGGCGATCGCGCTGCCGGAGGGCTTTTCGTGGGTCTTCGGGACGAACGGCTACGTGCCCCCGGGGGCGATCCCTGGTGGCTCGGAGCCGGGGCGCATTCTGTACATCTGTCACGGGTGGTATCAGGGAGGGCTGCACCCTGGAAAGATCGTGGGAGCGAACTGCAACATCGGCTGGGGCGGGCGAGAGGTCCTCCTCAATGCCTACGAGGTGCTCGTAGGGGACCAATGGCGTGTCCAGTGGATCGACGCGAGCCACGGGGTCGTCCCCGAAGGCGCCGTCTCCGGCGGCTACGAGCCCGGACGTCCCAACCTGTACATCTGCCGAGCACAATATCGCGGTTGGCAGCCCGGAAAGATCGTGGGGGAAAACTGCAATTTCGGGTATGGCGGCGAGGAGAAGCTCTCCGTCTATTACCAGGTCCTCACGGCAAACGAGTAGCGGGAGCCGCGGCGCCGGGGCCAGAGCGCCTCACGCCCCCGTCGCCAACTCCCCCCCCGCCTCATCCACCGCATCGACCACGATCTGCCCTCGATCCACCGACAGCAGCGCCACCGATCCCGACGGCAACTCCCCGCGCAGGATCATCTCCGCGATCGGCGCCTCGACGTGCCGCATGATCGCGCGCTTCATCGGGCGCGCGCCGAGCCCCTCGTCGAAGCCGCCCTCCGCGAGCAACACGTCGAGCACCGCCGGCTCCACGTCGAGCCGGATCCCCTTCTCCTCGAGCCCCCGGCCGAGCGCCGCGAGCAGCCTGCGCGCGACCTCCTTCACCTCGACCTTGCCGAGGGGACCGAAGACCAAGACCTCGTCGATGCGATTGTAGAGCTCCGGCGGAAGCGCCCCGCGCGCGGCGGCGAGCATCGTGGATTCGAGCTTGTCCGGGGAGACCTGCGTCGCGCCCCGCGAAAAACCCACGGAGCGCTCGCTCTTCAGGGCGCCCGCCTCGGCCGCGCCGAGGTTCGAGGTCAAGACGATGACCGTGTTCGTGAAATCGACGCGCCGGCCGCGGCCGTCCGTCATGCGGCCCTCGTCGAAGACCTGCAGGAAGGCCTCGAGCACGTCGCGGTGCGCCTTTTCAATCTCGTCGAGCAAGATCACCTGGTAGGCGCGGCGGCGCACGGCCTCGGTGAGCTGACCGCCGGCCTCGTGCCCGACATACCCGGGCGGCGCGCCGATGAGACGCGCCGTCGCGTGCGCCTCGCTGTATTCGGAGAGGTCGAGCCGCGTCATGGCGTCGACCGAATGGAAGAGCGCCTCGGCGATGGCCTTCGCGGTCTCCGTCTTGCCGACGCCCGTCGGGCCGAGCAAGAGGAACGTGCCGAGCGGCCGATCCGCCCGGATGCCAGCGGCATTGCGGCGCAAGACCCGCGCGATACGCCCGAGCGGCGCAGAATGGCCGACGACCCGATCGGCGAGCAGCTTCTCCAGGTTGAGCATTCGCTCGCGGTCGGTCTCGAGCAATCGCTCCTCGGGGATGTCGGCGAGGCTCGCGAGGACCTCGGCCACCTCGGGCGGACCCACGGGCGGGAGTTTTCCAGGCCCCGCGCGCCGCTTCACGCGGGCCCCGGCGAGGTCGAGGATCCCGATCGCCTTGTCAGGCAAGGCGCGGCCCGGCAGGTATCGCACCGACCACGAGACCGCGGACGCGATCGACTCGTCCGCATACGAGAGGCCGTGATGCGCGCCGAGCCCGGCGCAGACCTGTTTGCAGAGCAAAAACGCCGATTCCTCGTCCGGCTCCTCGATCTCGACGACCGAGAATCGCCGCGCGAGGGCGGGGTCGGGCTCGAACGAGCGCCTCTGCTCCTCGGGCGTCGTGGCGCCGACCATCCGGAGGTCGCCGCGGGCGAGGGCGAGCTTGATCTCGGCCGTGGCCTCGTCGAGGCCACCCGAGAAGAGCTCGTGGATCTCGTCGACGAAGAGGATGACCACGCGCCCCTCCTCGCGAATCTCACGCAAAATGGCGTTCATGCGCTCGGCGAGCGCGCCACGTGTCCCCGTGCCGGCGACGAGCTCGGAGACGGCGAGCTCCACGAAGAGCCGCGCCGACGAGGGGTCCGCGTCGGCCTCGCGGGCGAGGCGCTCGGCGATGCCACGCGCGACCGAGGTCTTCCCGACGCCGGCCGGCCCGACGAGCAGGCAGCTATTCTGGTTTTTCTTGGCGAGGATATCGAGCGCCGCGTCGACCTCGAGGTCCCGGCCGATGACGGGCTCCATTTCGCCGAGGCAAGCCGCGAGCGTGAGGTTCTTCCCGAGCGCGGCGAGCGTCGGCGTCTTCGCCCGATCGAGCGCGAGCGGGTGCCCCTCCGGGATCACAGGGACGATCGCCGCGTCCTGCCGCGCCGCCTGCTTCGGGGGGTTCTCGGCGGGCTTCGCGGGCGCAGGCGCGGAGAGCGGGATCGGCGTCGCGGTCGCGCTGGTCGGGGGAATCGGAGCCGATTTCGCGGGCGGTCGTTGCTCCTGGCCGAGGCGACCCGGCGGCGGGAAAAGCGGGACCGTGACGCCCGTGCCCGTGGGCCTTTTCGTGGGCGTGGGTTTGTCGAGGTCGATCCGCGTGGGCTTCTGCAGGGCGGGCCGGCGATCGGCCTCCGTGGTCTTGCCTCCTGCCGTTTGCGGCAATCGCCGCGCCGCGACGACCCCGAGCGAGCGCTGCATGGCCGCCGTGCGCAGGCGCGCCGTATCGACGCCGGCCTGGACGAGGGCGCGGTGCGCGGCGGAGCTGCGGTCGGCGAGCAGGGCGAGGATCAAGTGCAGGGCGTTCGGCTCGCCGAGGGGAGCGCGCTTGCCGAGCTCGCGGGCCGCGACGACGGCGCGGGCGAGAGGATCGGGGCTGTCTTCGTCGAAGGATCGACCTGCCTTGAGGAGCGCGTCTGCCTCGAGGCGCCGCTCGCGGAGCAGCTCGCCGGCCTGACCTTCCCGGGAGGCGATGGCGGCGAGGAGGTGCACGCTCGTCGGGCGCTCCTTGCGCGCAGCGGCCAGGTCCTGGGCGAGCTTGCGCAGCGTGACGAGCTCGGCCTGCGAGCGGGGGATCGTCATGGTGGGAGGGGGGTCTCACGGACGCGGGGCGTGGGACAAGTTTTTGGCCGGGGACGTGGGCGGGGCGTGTAGGATGGAGCGCGAGGGCATGATTTCATGAAGACGCGACGCACGTTCCTCGTCCTGGCCGCGCTCGGGCTGCTCGTCGCCGGCGAGGCGCGGGCCGATCTCATCCCCGACGGGGAGAAACGTGTCGAGTACACGTTCTCTCTCGAAAACGGCTCGAACTTCCCCGACCACGTGTTCCTGGCGCACCCGTACACGACGTCCTTCGGCGCGCCCAACCCCGAGCTCTGTGTGCTCGGCCAGATGCCGATGATCGTGGGGAAGTATGTCAACCCCGTCGTTTACGCGATGAAGAAGGCCGATTTCGAGGCGTCCTCGCTGCGCAAGCTCCAGGGAGAGGACCTCGAAGCGTTCTTCGAGAAGGAAAAGACGCTCATCTCGTCGGGCCTCCGGATCTCGCCGGTGCATTACGTGCCCGAGCGCTGGCCGGTGAAGGGGGTGCACGACGTCGTGCGGGTCGAGAAGCTCGACGCCGGGGTCTTCGTCGCCCGGCTCGCGCAGGTGGTTTATTCGCTCGACGACGGGCAGAAGGTGACGCTCGACTATGCAGCCGACGGAAAACGGCCCGATCCGCCCGGCGTCGCGCGGCCCCCGGCGCGGGACGAGGCTGCTCCGCAGGAATCGAGCGCGCCCGGCGAGCCTCCGCCGAACGCACCGCCGCCCACGCGCGCGTCGAGCGGATGTGGCGGTTGTGCCGTGACGGGCGAAGAAGGCGCGGCGGGGGTCGTCGTGGGCCTCGGCCTGCTCGCGGCGCTTCGGGGGCGGAGGCGCCGCTCAATCGCGCCGTGATTCGACCAGCGCGCGATCGACGATATCGAGCAGCTCTGCGTTGCTCGGCCGGTCGTTGATGCTCTCGCCGACCTGCCGGAAGAAGATTCGCCCATCCGGCAGGATCACGAACACCGCGGGGACCGCGATGTCCTGGCCTTGCATGGCGACGCCGTACGCGAGCGCGGTCTTCAATCCGTCGTCGCGCAGGAGCGGATAACGGACGCCGAGCTTATCGGCGAGCGCGCGGGACTCCGCCTCGGTGTCGACGCTGATCGCCGCGAGGCCCACGCCGAGCCTGCGGAACCTGTCGTTCAAGCTTGCCAGCTGCCCGAGCTGGTTACGACAGTACAGTCACCAGTGGCCGCGGTAAAACACCACGACCGCGGGGCCTTTTTGCGTGAGGTCCGCGAGGGAGACGGCCTCGCCCGTGTGCGCGGGGAGCAAAAACGAAGGCGCCGGGGTCGCGGCGGCGAGCGCAGGGCCCCGCGTCTTCAAGTTGCAGCCAGCGGCGAGGGCGAGCAGCGCGGCGCCGACCAGGAAGAGGCGGCGCGGGAGCGGCGAGGGCATGCGGGCGAACGTACAGGGCCGCGGACGAGGCGGCAAGATCCGGGAGAGCCGTCAGAGGGTGTTCCACAGGCGTCGCGAGCGGGGCGAGGCTAGGGAGGGCGAGCGAGGCGTACTCTGTACGCTGAGCGAGTCCGACCGACGCATCGCGCCGCGCAGCAGCCTGTGGAACACCCTCTCAGAATCCGCTGCCGGTCACCGTGGTCGTGGGCAGCGGGCGCTTCGGCGTGGCCTCGGGCGTGGCCACCACGGGCGGGGCGACCGTACGTTTGATGATGTCCGCGACCATCGTATTACATTTCGCGGACGTGCCTCCCTGGCTCTCGTCGAGGCAGGAGACGACGAGCGCGCGGCCGGCGACGGCCTCCGTGACGAGCAGCATCGACGACCAGGTCACGCCGTCGACCGACGTCATCCAGCAGCTCTTGCCTTCGATCGTCGGCTTCGTGCGGGTGCGGCGCATCTTGGGCGATTGCTGCTCGAATCCGGTGAGGAATGCCTCCGCGAGCTTGTCGTCCACGGCCTTCACGGGCATGTCCGTGACCTTCATCGATTGCTTCTCGCAGGTGAGCGAGACGGTGCGAATGCCGTCCTTCTCCTCCGTGGTCGTCTTGCAATCGTCCGCGTTCGCCGCGAACCGGATCGGATACACGACCGTGACGATACCGCCCTCGGGCTGCGGGAACTGAAGGGCCTGGAAGGCGTCGAGCACGCACCTGGCGACGGCGGGATCGGGGAAGGCCTGCGCGTCCTCGCCGGCGCTCTGGACCTTGCCGTCCGTGCCGATGACGAAACGAACGGCGATGCGGCCTTCGAGGCTCGGGTTCTTCTGCAGGCCTTTCTCGTAGCAGGTCCGCATCACCTGGAAGTTGCCGCGGACGACCTTCTGGATCTCGGCCGGCGGGAGCCTGCCCTTCGGCGCCTCGGGCGCGGGCGCGGGGGCCACGTCCGCTGGCTTGTTCGGCGCCTCGGGCGCGGCGCTCGCCGCGGGGGGCGGCGCGGCCTCCGCGGGCGGCGGGGCGCTCGCCTGCGCATTCGGATTCGGAGGCGCGTCGGGCGGCGGCGTCGATCCAGCACAACCAACGAGCAAGAGGGCGAGGGACGAGGACCAGACGACGCGCGACATCGGCGCGGATGATAGAGCATCGAACCGTTCGATGCTCGCGAGATCGCGAAAGCGAGCTCGCCTCAAGGGGGTGAATCGGCCGGGCTCCGCCTGGCCGAGAGGGGGACGCGAGGCGTCCCCCTCGGGACAAGAGCCGCGCCGGGGTGCGTCAAGGCGACGTCCTTGCCGTCGGTCTTCGATACACGCGGCATTTCACGCCCTCATCGGAACCCATGGAAGACCGATGAAAACTTGATTGACCACCCGATCTGCACGAGAGAACGTAGACGTGTGCCGAGCGGCTCGGTTCGTCTCGGCACGGAGGCACGGAGGCTCACGTGAAGCGTCGCGATTTTCTCAAGGGCGCAGGTCTCGTCGCCGCCACCGCGGCCAGCGGTCTCGGCGTATCGCTCTGGGGCATGCGGCAAGCGCGCGCGTTCGGAGAGGTGCCGAAGGAGGCCGCGGGCGCGATGTTGCCGCCCGAGCTGCAGGCCGAAAACATCCTCGAGATCTTTCTCTACGGCGGCGTGAGCCAGTACGAGTCGTTTTACTGCGTGCCGTCGCTCGGACAGGCGAGCGGGACGCAGTGGCACGCGTACCTGAACTCCGGGCACGTCGAGGCCGCCGTCGCAGAGTGCGCCTTCCAGGGCCCGCTGACCGAGCCCTTCGCCGCCGACTCGCTCGGACAAGCCGTGCACCTCGGGCCCTTCGTCATGCCCCTGCGCGAGCGGCCGGACGTGATGGAGCGGACGCGTATCTCGGTCTCGGCGCACGACCTCGAGCCACACGAGGGCGCGATCCCCATGATGCTCGGCGGTCGCGGGCTCGGGCATCCGGCGTTCTCGGGGCTCGGCGCGCACGTGCAGCGGTACTTCCTCGAGCGCGAGAACGTGGCCGGCCGCGCGCCGTACTCGTACGCGCTGATGTCGAACGGCGCGAACGGGCTGCCCACGGACAACGTGCGCAGCGTCGTGTCGATCGGCATGCACCCCGGCGCGGCGCGCCCGCTCGCCATCAAGGTCGACGCGGCCGGTGACCTGACGAGCCTGCTCGCCCGCGGCACCGTCGGGGGGAACCGCGCGCAGTACGACGCGCTGATGCAGGGCTACATCGATCGGTACCACGAGCGGCTGCGCTGGAAGGGGCAAGCGAACCCGCTGCGCGCGCCGCGCCTCGGCGAGCTCGAGGCGGCGTCGAGCTCGATCGCGAACGCGCAGGCGATCTCGGGCGTGCTCGAGCCGCAGTTCTTCACGAAGATCGGCGGGTCGAACTGCGGCGACACCGCGAACACCGACGCGATGAGCATGAACCTCAAGCTCGCCGCGCACCTGCTCAAGCACCCGACGGTGCCCGCGAGGTACGTGTGCATCGTCGACACGGGGCTCATCTCGGCCGACGGCGGCGGCGGTTACGACACGCACGGCGAGAACTCGTTCACGCAGGCGCGGAACCTCTCGCACACGCTGAGGCAGCTCCTCTCGATGGTGAACGCGCCGGGCGAGAACAACCCGGCGAAGATCGACCTCGACAAGACGCTGATCGTGCTGACGACGGAGTTCGGGCGGAGCCCGTTCAAGCAAGGCAGCCAGGGGAGGAACCACTGGCCGTACGGCTTCCCGATCGTGTTCATCGGCGGCCCGGTGCGCTCCACCGGCAAGGGCGTGTTCGGCGCGTGTGGAGAGGACGGGCGCGCGGTGGTCGCCTCGACGCCGCAGGAGAACCGCATGGCGGCGCTGCTCTCGCTGGGGATCTGGCCCTTCGCGCAGGAGAGCTTCAACGTCTCCGACGTGCCGGGCGCTTCGACGGAGATCGACGCCGCGCTCCTCGTGCAGCAGCGGCAACTGGGGGTGGTGGCATGAAGACGAGGCAACTCTTCGGGCTCCCCGCCCTCACCCTGGTGATCTCCTGCGCGGCCGCGATGGCCGTGATGCCCGCGTGCAGCGGCGGCGGGAACGAGCCCGACCCTCCGACCGGGCCGGGCGCCGGCGGGGGCGGCGGCGAGGACGTGCACGGCACGGGCGGCGGCGGCGAGGGCGGGGGCGGCGGCGAGGAGCCGAGGCCGCACACGCCCGAGCACGTGTGGACCGAGTGCCAGGCGAGTGATCAAGCCTGGGTGCGCCGCGCGATCGTCGCGGTGAGCGGCCGCAAGCCGTGGGGCCAGGCCGAGGTGAACGCGTACACGGACGCGATCACCGCGCTCCGCAAGGCGGACCTCGAGGCCGCCGGCAAGTTCGGCGAGCTCGGCGGCGCGTTGCCTCCGTACGGCGACGACCTCGTGAACGCGCGCAAGATCGTGGCGCGCGCGCTCATGCGCGAGGACGCCTTCCGGCAGCGGTGGAGCGACTTCTTCATGGACACGCTGCGGGTCAACCGCATCGAGACGAAGTCGCTGCAGCAGTGTTACGGCGCGCCGACGGCCGCGGCCTTCGACAGCGGCGGCCTCGCCGCGTACGTGCGCGACAACGACGCGACCGCGAAGTCGCCGCCGCTCGCCTTCACCATGAACCACCTGCTCTCGTCGGCGATCGAGCTCGACGACCTCTCGCCCGTCTACCGCGCGAACCTCTTCGCGATGATGTCGCAGCCGTACTCGGGCGCGAACGTGGGCGAGTACGAGATGGAGCGCGCGCGGCGGCAGAACTTCGGCGCGATCTTCGAGCGCGCGTACCTGCACCGCGATCGCGTGTGCTTGACCTGCCACAACAGCGAGTTCTCCGTGACGTACAGCGACGATCCGGCGCTGAACCGCGCGTGGCCGGTGCCGGGGCTCTTCGAGGTCGCGCTCTACGGGAACTCGGCCGGCATGCACCCGATCGAGGAGCAAGAGACGAAGGGCACGGACGAGATGCGCGCCATCTCGATGCTGCGTTACTGGGGCGTCGGCGACGGCGGCGGGAGCGCGCCCTACGGCTGGAACGGCAACGCGTGTGGCACCTTCCGCGTGCCCTCGGAGGACGATCCGCTCGGCGTCGACACGTACTTCGGCTCGATCCGCTCCACGCCCGAGGCCCCGAACAAGGGCCGCCGCGCCAGCGTGTGGGACCTCGAGCGCTCGCTCAAGCGCGGCGTGGATCAGCTCGCGGCCCACGGGCTCCGCCGCCTGCCGGGCGGCGTGCTCGCCGATCCGGACGAAGCGTTCGCGTACATGGTCGCGCAGAACGTGGTCGACGTCGTGTGGGCCGAGGTGATGGGCACGCGCCTGACGATCGCGAACTACTTCCCGCGCACCGAGGTGCAGCGCGACATCTTGATGGGGCTCACGGAGAAGTTCGTCGCGTCGCACTTCTCGTTGCGCGAGCTCTTGAGCGACATGCTCGCGCACCCGGCCTTCAACCTGAAGGCGCCCGAGGAGGGCTGCGGCGCGGCGCCGTACGAGGTGCCGCGGATCTTCGATCCGTGGACGATCGCGGACAAGGACCTCGGCCGGCGCGGCAACAGCCCCGCCGACGGCGTCTTCGCGATCTCGTCGCGCCCGCTGCGCCGGAGCCTGCACCGCGCCATGGAGTGGCCGCACTACAGCGAGTATCCGAACGACGGCACGGAGCAGGGCTTCCAGCTCGCGATCGGCTTCGCCTTGAAGGACGCCGAGCCGGGCTTCCGCGGCCTCGACTTCCAGGGGCGCCTTTCGTGGGAGGCGTCGTACGGCGCGTGCAAGCCGCTCAGCGGGAACGACTTCATCCACAAGATCGTGGCGCGAGCCCAGGCGACGCCGGGCGCGACCGTGGGCGACGCGGTGATCGCGCTGAAGGATCGCCTGCTCGGCGAGCCGTGGGTCGAGCCCACGACCGAGAAGCCGCAGATCGAGGCGCTCGTGCAGGCGACGCTCGAGGACACGAACCTCACGGGCCTCGACGCGAAGCTGCGCTCGTTCTGCGGCGTCCTCGTCGCGGCGCCGCAGTTCATGCTCGGCGGGATCCCCGCGAAGGACGCGACCGAGGTGCCGAAGCTGACGCCGTCGGAGATCTCGTACGAGGGTACGTGCGGCTACGTGTCGTACGTCGCGGGGCAGATCAGCGCGCCGTACACGATCACCTGCGGGCCGGGTACGATCAGCGCGAAGAAGCTGTAACGGAAAGGGCGGTTCGGATGGGATTGTCGCGCGCGGCCAGGGTGATCGGCGCTGTCTCGATCACCCTCGCGCTTCTGGCCGGATGCGGGGCCGACGAGGACGTGATGCTCACGGGCGGCGAAGGCGGCGCGGGCGTGGGCGGGACCGGCGGCGCAGGCGGCAGCGGCGGCGCAGGCGGCGGCGGCGCGGGCGGGAGCGACGATCCGGCGGAGCTGATCTATCCGAACATCGCGGCGCTGCATCAGCTCGGCGTCGCGCAGACGTGCTCGCTCAACCAGGGCGTGTGCCACGCGTCGCGGCAGTACCCCGAGCTCGGCGCCGTGAAGGACATGCTCGCGCTCGTGAACGCGCCCTGCCAGATCGCCGCGGCCGAGCCGAGCCTCGTGCCCGACGAGTGCGAGCGGCCCGGGGACAAACTCGTGCTCGGCGGGTTGGAACAGGAGATCTTGCAGGTCTACATCGCCCAGAACGAGGCCTTCCCGCCGTCGATTGTGGAGCTTGTCCTCGGCGCGCCGGTGCCGTCGACCGGCCCTGCCGGCACGCGTATCCGCAGGCTCGACGACGCGGGCGTCGAGGTGCTCAGCGTGCCCCTCGACGGCGCGACGATCAGCCCAGGACCGACGCCGTCGGGCGTGCTCGTGGGCCTCGGCGCGGCGCCCGCCGCGCTGAAAGGTTTCCTCGACGTGCGCGTGACCGATCTCGATCGCGTGCGCGTCGGCGACGCGAACGGCAACGGCAGCGCGCATCCCTCGGCCGCGCCGTGGTCGCTCGTCTCGCCGGGTGATCCGGGGCGGAGTTACCTCTACAAGCGGCTGCTCTCGGACACGCTCGGCCCGCGCATGCCGCTCATCGAGCGCACGTGGAGCGCGCTCGCGACGCGGGCGGTGTGGTGCTGGATCCGGGGCATGAAGCCGGACGCAGAGGCGGGGGAGCTCTCGAGCCTCGATCCGATCGACTACGGAGACTGCCCCACCGACCCCGACGCGCCCGATCCGAACACGGCGGGCACGTGGGGGAGCGTGCGTACGCTCATGGGCTCGCGGTGCGCGACCGCGAAGTGCCACGACGCCACGGACAAGGTGGGGGACCTGGATCTCACGCCCGACGCGGAGACGTTCCTGGCGAACGTGATCAACGCGCCCTCCGTGCAGACGGGCGCGCAACGTGTGGTGCCGGGGCAACCGGCGGCGAGTTACCTGCTCTGCAAGGTGGATCCGCACTGCGAGGGGCGCGCGGACATGACGGCGCTCATGCCGCTCTCGGGCGAGCCCCTGACGGAGGCCGAGATCAAGTCGATCGCGGCCTGGATCCAGGCCGGTTCGAAGCTCGAGTAGGCGCGGGCGCCCGCTCGGCCACCCCGGGCACGCCGAGGTCGGCGAGCACCCTCCTGAGCTCGCTCGCGTCCCTCGCGACGCGCGCCTTCTCTCCGAGCGCGCGTTTCGGATCTCCGCCGAACCACACGGCGCGCATGCCTGCGGCGAGCGCGCCCTCCACGTCGGCCGCGAGCGAGTCGCCGATGTGCACGATCCGATCGAGCGACTTGCCGAGCCGCGCGGCGGTCCAGGCGAAGATCGCGGGGTCCGGCTTGTCCATGCCGAGCCTGCCGCTGTCGGCGATCACGAGGAAACGATCGTCCCAGCCGAGCTCGGCGACGAGCTCGGCGAGCCGCCCCTCCGAGTTCGAAACGATGCCGACGGGCACGCCCGCGTCGTTGAGGTCGTCGGCGAGCTCGAGCATGCCGGGGATCGGCCGTCGCCAGAGGTTCTTGCGCGGCTGCTCGGACCAGAGGAAATCCACCGCGTCCGCGAGCGCCTCCTCGCCGAGCGGCGAGGGGGCAGCTTGCTCGAGCAGGGCGCGCATGAAGACCTTCCAGGGGTGCCCTCCGAGCCCGCGGTGGATGGCGTCATCGTAGGCGCGCCATGCCTCGGGGAGGGCGACCTCGATTCGTTGGGGGTCAAACGGTAGGCTCCGCTCGGCGAGGCGCGCGGCCGTGAGGTCCGTGTCGAGCGCGACGAGCGTTTGTCCGAAGTCGAAGGTGACGGCGTGCATGGCGACCGTCCGTTAGCACGGAGCGGGCTCGCCCGGGGGATCTGCGGCGACTTCAGGCGTCGTTCGCGCCTTCGTACATGCGGTCGATTTCGCTGGCGTAGTGGTCGTGGACCACGCGGCGCTTGAGTTTGAGGGTGGGCGTGAGCTCACCACTCTCGATCGTGAAGGCCCGATCCAGGATGTGAAATTTCTTCACGGTCTCCACACGAGCGAGCGTGGAATTCACACTGTCGACGGCCTTCTGGACCGCGGCCACCACCGAGGGATCCTCGCGCAGCTTCGCCAGGTCCGCCCCGGGTGCCCCTGCGAGCTCGCCGGCGGCTGCGGGATCGATCACCACGAGCGCCGTGAGGAACTTGCGCCGGTCGCCGATCACGACGGCCTCGGCGATGGGCGGGTGGTTCTTCAGGGCCGCCTCGATGTTCTTCGGGGCGATGTTTTTCCCGCCTGCCGTGATGATGATCTCCTTCTTGCGCCCCGTGATCGACAGGAAGCCGTCCTTGTCGAACTGCCCGAGGTCGCCCGAGTGCAGCCAGCCGTCGACGAGCGTGTCGGCCGTCGCCTGCTGCTCCTTGTAGTAGCCGAGGAACACGTTCGGGCCCTTCACCAGGATCTCGCCGTCCTCGCCGATCTTCACCTCGACGCCGTCGAGCTTGGTGCCCACGGTGCCGAGCTTGGTGTTGTTCGTCCGGTTGAACGTCGTCGGGCCCGTGTCCTCGCTCTGGCCATAGACCTCGGAGACGATGATGTCGAGGCTCGCGAAGAACTCGAGGATCTCCTTCGAGACGGGCGCGGCGCCGGAGACACACGTGCGCGCGCGCGACAGGCCGATCGCCGCCTTGAGCTTCGAGAAGACGAGCCTCTGCGCGAGCTTGTACTGCAGCCCCAGCGCGCCGCGTGGCTCGCGCCCGCGCATCCTCTCCGCCGTCGCGTCGCGCGCGACGTCCATCGCCCACGCGACGAGCGCCTTCTTCGCGCCCTTCGCCTCCTTGAGCTTGCCCTGGACGCCCGCGTAGAACTTCTCCCAGATGCGCGGCACGCCGAAGAAGAGCGTCGGCTGCACCTCTTTCAGGTTGTCCGGGACCTTGTCGATGCCCTCGGCGAAGTAGGCCGCGGCGCCCATCGTGATGCAGCCGTGGATGGTGAACATCTGCTCGGCGATGTGCGAGAGCGGCAGGTACGAGAGCACGCTGTCCTGCGCGTTGCCGCCGACGAGCTTCTGCGCCGCGTCCGCGGTCCACGCGAGGTTCTCGTGCGAGAGCATCACGCCCTTGGGCGGGCCCGTCGTGCCGGAGGTGTAGATGAGCGTCGCGAGGCCCTGCGGCTCGAGCGCGTCGATCCGCGCGAAGAAGTCCACGTCGCTGACGTCGTTGCCCTTGTCGAGGAAGGCCTCGTACGAGACGACCATCGGATGATCGATACGCGGCGCGCCACGCATCGTGACCACGTGCTTCAGCCGGGGCAGCTCGCCCAGCATCTTCTCGATCTTCGCCCACTGCCCGCCGTCCTCGAGGAGGACGATCTCGCTCTCGGCGTGGTGGACGATGTACGCGACCTCCTCGGGCGAACACGTCGTGTAGATGCCCGCGGGCGCGCCGCCCACGGCCATCGTCGCGACGTCGAAGGCGACCCACTCGCTCTTGTTGAAGCCGAGGATACACGTGGTGAAGCCCGGCTTCTGGCCGAGCGCGATCATCGCCTTGCCCAGGCGTTTGACCTCGTCCGCGAGCTCGCGATAACTCTTCGGCCGGTACACGCCGCCCGATTTGACGTGGTGGGCAGGCGCGTCGGGCCTGCGTTCGGCCTGCTTGAACAGGCGGCCAGGGATGGTCTCGTTCGGCGTAGACATGGGACGCCGAGTCTAGACGAGCCCCGCGCCGTTCGTTGCACTCGAAAATCGGACGGGTCCGGAAGATTCAGCGATGCCCGAAGACGTCCTTGTCCGGCGCCGGGCCCGCAGAGGAAGACGAGGTCGGCGCGGCCGTCGGCGGAGGAGGCGGAGGCTCGCGCGGTTCGTCCACCGGATCTCGCTGCCGTCCTGCCGCAGCGCGCAACGCGATCACGCGCGTCACGAGCTCGGTCGCCTCGTCCGTCGACATGTCCACGCGCGCCGAGATGCGCGGGCCCTTCGCGCCGATCTCGAGCCGCGAGAGGATCGGCCCGAGGCCCATCAGGCGCACGAGCATGTCGTCCGCCTGCGCCACGCGTCTTCCCTCGAAGACCGTCGCCAGCTCGGCGCACGGGGCCGCCGCGTCGCAGGCCACGACCGCCGACAAACCCACGCGCTCGCCGATCGAGACCGAGAGGCCCAGGCCCACGACCGACGCCGCCGGCGAGCCCTGCGCGCCGGAGAGCGCGATCTCCTCGAGCAACGTGCGCCGCTGCTCGGGCGTGAGCACCACGGTCACGCGTAACGCGCCCGGGCCCGCCTCCGCGGCGAGCTTCGTGTGATCGCTGTCGGCGCGCGCGGAGGGCACGCGTCCCTCGGCCGCGTCGATCATCGAGCGCAGGTAGCTGCCCGCGCCGAGCAACACGGGCCCGCCCTCGCGCACCGCGATCTCCGCGCCGCTCGTCGACAGGCTCGCGTCGCGCACCGTGCGAAACCCGCCGATCGGGTTCACCACCGAGCGGCCGCCGCGCGCCTCGATGACCTTGCTCGCGCATGCGAGCAGGGCGTCCGGGTCGATCGTGCCCGAGGCGACGAGGCCGAAGTCGCCGCCTTCACCCGCCGCCGGCACGGCCACGCCGAGCTCGTTCAGGCCTGCCATCGGATCGAAGCCGCAGACGTCGCGGACCTTGCCGAGGCCGGGGATCTCGCGGGTCTCGGAGAGCAGGGGCGCGAAGGACGGCGAGCGCCGGAGGGCGCCGAGGTCGGCCGTGGCCACGAGCAACGCGCCTTCGGGGATCGCGTCGAGCGTCCCGGGCAGCGGGCGCGCCACCTCGCGTTTTTGCCACAACCACGCGACGGCCGCGACGACCACGGCCGCGGTGGCCGCGAAGACCAGGGCGTTTCGCGTGCGCGTCTGCACGGGCCGAAGCCCTACCACGTTTTTCAGGAGGGGGCGCGGCTCGCTTGCCGCGAGGCCTGCCGCTCGCGCCGCCGCGCCTCCCGCTCGGGCGACCACGTCGTGCCGTGCAGCCAGTCGAAGAGCGGCACGGTCACGTTGAAGTTCCAGCGCTTCATCAGGCGCGGCTCGTGGTGGCGGCGGTGATGCTCGCGGAGCCGGGCGACGAGGCCGATCCGCGCGATCGGGTGCTCGTCCGGCAGGTGGTAGGCGAGGTGGAGCCACTCGTACGACAGGAAAAACACCATCGACGTCGCCGTCGCGAGCATGGCCACGTTCGTGCCGAGGGCGTACGTCAGGCCCACCGCGAGCGGCAGGACGAGCGTGAAGAAGACGAGCACGATCGCGTAGGGCGGCATCAGGATGAGCCACATCTCGCGCGGGCCCTTCATGGCCATGTCGCGGTCGGTGTAGATCACGTGATGGCTGAGCTCGTGCCGCTCGTAGAGCACGCCGAGCAGCGGCATCCGCTTGTGCAGGATGTCCTTGTGCGCGCGCCACTCGAAGCCGAAGCCGGCGAGCAGCGTGATCGGCACCGCGAGGAGCTCGATCGGCCGGAGCGCCTCGATCCCGAGGAGCGACGCCACGAGCACGGAGAGCCCGAGCAGGCCGGGGAACACGAAGTGGAACGTGGGGCTGTAACCCGCGGGGATCTGCGCGACGATGGAGGCGCGCTTCTCGTCGCGGATCAGAGCGAGATCACGCGGGGCTTCCGCCATGTATCGACGCTACGTTCTGCAAACGTAGAATGCAAGTCACCCGGCGCCCTTCGGCGCCCCGTTGCCCTTGTTTCCTCGCTCGAACAGCCCTCCGATGGCCTCGCCGATCCGCGGGACGACCGAGTGGATGACCACGAGCCCGACCAGGAAGGCGACGAGGGCGAGCTCGTGGGGGGTGCCGAAGGCGGACATCGACGGAAGGCTACCACCAGAGCGGCCAGGATCGGCCCAAATGTTGGAACGAACCCCGCCTTGGACGTAGGAAGGGAAGAGCCCGAGGAGCACGCGTTGACAGCCTGCCGCATCGGGTCGAAGGATCACGCCGTGCCCGCGATGGAGGAAGCCCCGAACACGCCGCGTCGCGACGTGATCCTGATCGCGGACGCCTCCGCCGAAGGGCAAACGATCGCCGCGGCGCTACGCGCGCAAGGCTTCGCCGTGGCCTTCGCGCCGATCGAGCGGCTCGAGGCGCGCGTGCTCGACGAGTCGCCGAGGGTCCTGCTCGTCGACATCGATCAACCCGGCGCGCGGGACGCGATCGAGCGGCTGCGCGAGCTGCCCGGCGGCGCAGACGCCGAGCTCGTTTGTCTCGGCAGCCACCTGCGCGCCGCCGAGATCGGCGCGACCTCCGCCGCCGGCCGCTCCTTCGCGAGGCCACTCGACATCCACGCGATTGTCGCCCAGATCGCCGCGCTCGCCGAGCCGGCCCCGCTCGACCTCGACGACTCGATCGTCGACGACCGCGGCGTCGCCGCCATCCGGCCCGGCGAGACCATCCCGCCCGGCCTGCTCGACGACGGCAGCGGCGCCTTCCCCCCGGCCTTCCAGTCCGCGTTCCCCGGCGCCCCCGAGCTCGCCGAGATGGGCGCGTCGATCTTCCCGCCCGACGACGGCGAAGGGCCGTCGCCTCCCACCTTGCTCCCCGCGCACCCCATGCAGGTCTCGCCCGAGCTCATGAGCCTGCTCGCCTCGGCCGAGCAGCGGGTGCTCGCCGAGACCACGTCGGCCTCGTCCGCGCCCCCGCCCGCGATCGCCGAGGAGGAGGTCGACATCGTCCTCGCCGACGAGTACCTCGCCATCCTCGAAGAGCCCCTCGACGCCGAGGCCGACAGCTCCCAGTCCGACCTCGGCCACACCGGCGGCATCGACCCGGGCACCGGGCCAAACGCCTTGAGCCTGACCACGGGCGCGTTCGCCACGACCGAAGGCAACGCTTCGGCGCCCTTCGCCCCGAACCCCGCGCTCTCCCAGACCGGCTCCCTCGAGCCGCCGAGCATCGGCGACCTCGCGCTCGACATGCCGCCGACCCCGCAGCCGAGCGAGTCGACCGCCGCCGGCACGACCGCGCCCGGGCGCTCGACCCCGCGCTCGCCCGAGGCACGCGGCGCCATGTCCGAGGCCCCGGCGACCGCCTGGGAGCCGCGCCCGAGCCGGACCGATCCCGACGCGGGCACGCCGGTCCGGCCGATGGACACCACGCCCGGCCGGCCGGCCGACTCCCGCCCCGTCGCCACGCCCACGCCGCCGCGCCCGCCGCCGCCCGTGATCGAGCCTGTCATCGACGTCCCGCCGCCGACGGTGTTTCCAGCGCGCTGGTCGAGCGCCGTTCGCCTGGCGTCGACGCTCGGGGGTTATGCTCCGGCGAGCGGAGCTACGCCCCCGAACCCCCAATCTCCCCCCACGGCTCCCAGCATCCTCACGCGGAACTCGGACGCCCCGCCGCCTTCGGTGCGCCTCGCCCCGCCCGTGCCGCCGCCGCCTGCGCCGCTCCCGTCCTCGCAGCCCGCGCGTGGCGCGCAGGGCCCGACGAGCGCCCGCCCCACGGTGCTCGGGCCCGGCGACGCGCCGCGCGCCCTCGCCCGCGCCATCGCCAGCCGCGCCACGGGCTCGCTCGCGATGAACGACGGCGGCTCGGTGCGGCGGATCGTCCTGCAGGACGGCGACGTGGTCACGGCGGGCTCGGGCCTCGCCGACGAGGCGCTCCTCTCCTTCCTCTCGGCCCGCGGCGACATCGAGCGGGACGTCGCGCACCGGCTCGTGGGCAAGCTCCCGCCCTCGGGCCGGCACGCAGGAGCTGCGCTGATCGCGCACGGTTTTCTCCAGCAGGACGCGCTCTGGCCCGTCCTCCGCGCCCACGCCGAGTGGATCATCGGCCGGGCGATCCTCGTCGAGGCTGGCACCCTGGAGCTCGAGTCCGAGCCGCCGGGGCGCCTTCGCGCCGAGCCCAACGTCTTCGGCGGGGCCACCGGGGCCGAGGTCTTCGTCGAGATCGTCCGGCGCGTCATCCCGCCCGAGCTCGCCCTCGCGCGCCTCGGCGGCCCGGCCGCGCGGCTCGACGCCGGCCCGCGCATGTCGCTCCTCTCCGAATGCGCGCTCCTGCCGGACGAAGCCACGCTCGTGGGACAGGCGCCCGGCAGCACCGTGGGTGAGCACACGTCACGCACCGGGCCCGACGTCGCGACGCTTCTGTATGCGCTGGTTTGCCTGGAGGTCCTCGTGGCCCTCGTGCCGGCGCGCGCGACCACGTCCGAGCGCCGACCGGCGGAGGATCCGCTCGACGAGGAGGCGATCCGGATGCGGGTGCGGGCGCGGCTCGCGCTCGTCGAGGATGGCGACTACTTCGCGTTGCTCGGCATCACGCGGACGGCGACGAATTACGAAATCCGGCGGGCGTACCTGGAGCTCCGGCGCTTCTTCGAGCCTTCGCGCCTGCTCACGGCGGCGACGGCCGACCTCCAGAGCGACGTGCGCCTGGTGATCGAGGTGCTCGACGAGGCGTACGAGATCCTGAAGGACGGGACGCGGCGGGAGCGGTACCGGCGGGCGATCGAGGCGGGGCCGCCGTCCTGAGGGCCGTGTAGATCATTCCTCCGCGTCGGAGGCGGGCGTCCTCGTCCGTACGGACTCGGGGGGCAGGCTGGCGAGGATGTCCACGACGTGGGAGGCGAGCGAGTGGGCGAGCGAGAGCTCGTGTTGTGCTGCGGCGCTGAGCCCGAAGCGTCCGGTATCGACCAGCGCGTCGGCCAGCGCTTGCGCGAGCGTCAGGGCTCGCGTCACCGGGGACACGTCGTCCGCGCGGGACGTGGACGCGGGCTGTGCATGGTCCTGCCCGTCCGTGTCGGGCTGAGGACCAAGGGCCGTACGTTGTCCGTGGGAGATCGATAGGTCGAGCGCCATGAGGTATCGCCTCGCAGTTCGTGGACGTGGGTCGCGCGCGCGAACGCCCATGCAAGCTCGCGGCCAGAGCGTGGAGAGGTTGTCTCCGCCGGAAGGTTCGTCCAGCCGGGGCACAGACGCGCGCCGAGGCGAGGCGTCTGGCGGAAGGTTTGTCGGGGGTCGCCTTCCGCGCGGCGCGTCAACGTTTGGGGGCTGTGAGAGCCAGGATCCAGGGCTGGGGACGAGCGTGGATCGCGCACAGCGGCAGCGGCAGCGTCGAGTGCGCGAAAGGAGCGCACTGCCGCGTGCTGCTACGAGGTGGGGATCACAGGGTCTCTTCGCGGATGGGCGGCTCGTCTTCGAGGTGGCGGGTCTGGGACTGGTAGGTGAGGAACTCGCCGATGAAGCCCGTCGAGAAGAGCTGGATGCCCGTGACGATCATCAGCACGCCGAGGATCAAGAGCGGCCGGTCGCCGATCTTGTGCCCGAGGAACCAGAGCACCGTCAGGTAGGCCTCGATGAGCACGCCGATCCCCGCCAGGAGCAGGCCCGCGAAGCCGAAGAGGTGCATCGGCCGCTTCTGGTAGCGGGTCAAGAAGAGCACGCTCATCAGGTCGAACGAGCCGCGCAGGATCCGCTCGAGCCCGTAGCGCGAACGGCCGTACTTGCGCGCGTGGTGCTTGATCGGGATCTCGGTGACGCTGAAGCCCTGCGACGCCGCGAGGGCCGGGATGAACCGGAACAGGTCGCCGTAGATCGGGATCGAGCGGATGACCTCGCTCCGGTACGCCTTGAAGCCGCAGTTCATGTCGTGCAGCTTCACGCCCGTCAGAAGGCCCACGGTCCCGTTGAAGATCCGCGACAGCAAGAGGCGGTTCGTCGGGTCGAGGCGCTGCACCTTCCAGCCGACCACGACGTCGTGGCCCTCCTCGAGCTTCGTGAAGAAGTTCGGCAGGTCGGCCGGGTCGTCCTGCAGGTCGGCGTCCATCGTCACGTAGATCGAGCCACGCGCCCGGCGGAAGCCCGCCGTGAGGGCCTGGGCCTTGCCGAAGTTCTTGCGCAGGCGCACGCCGCGGATGTTCGGGTTCTCCGAGGCGAGGCGCTTGATCACGGACCACGAGTCGTCCGTGCTGCCGTCGTCGACGAAGATGAGCTCGTATTGCTCCTTGCCCGCGAGGGCCTCGTGGATACGCCGGGCGAGCTCGGGCAGGCTCGCCGACTCGTTCAGCCCGGGGACCACGAGCGAGACCCGCGGCAGCAGGATCACCGGGCTCTCGCCCACCTTCCGGGTCAGGGCGATGGCGGCAGGCTCGCCCGGGGAGGGCTGGGTGATGTCCACGGCGCTCACGGCGGCCGAGGATAGCAGAACGGTCCGTCCGCACGAGCGCCTCCCGTGCAGGCAGAACGAGATCGCGGTGCTACCCTCGCGCCCGCGATGAAGCTGCTCGTGACCGGCATCGCCGGGTTCATCGGATCTCACCTCGCCGAGCGCCTGCTCGATCGGGGCGACACCGTCGTTGGCCTCGACAGCTTCGACCCGTTCTACCCGCGCTCGCTCAAGGAGCGGAACCTCGCGAAGATCCGCGGCCGCGCCCACGTCGTCGAGGCCTGCCTGCTCGACGAGGCGGCCGTGACCGAGGTCTTTTCGGCGACGGACTTCGACGTCGTCGTGCACCTCGCGGGCCTCGCGGGCGTGCGCCCGAGCCTCTCTTCGCCTTCGCGTTACCAGCGCGTGAACGTCGAGGGCACGACGCGCCTGGCCGAGCACGCTCGTGCGCGGGGCGTGCGCCGCTTCGTCTTCGCGTCGAGCTCCTCGGTGTACGGCGCGAGCAAGCGCTTTCCCTTCGCGGAGGACGACCACGCCGACGAGCCGTTGAGCCCGTACGCCGCGAGCAAGCGCGCGGCCGAGCTCGTCTTGCGCGCGCTCGTGCACACGCACGGCCTCGGCGTGACGAGCTTGCGTTACTTCACGGTCTACGGCCCGCGCCAGCGCCCCGAGATGGCCATCCACGCCTTCTGCCGCGCGATCGATCGAGGCGAGCCGATCGAGCTCTACGGCACGGGCGAGGCGAGCCGCGACTACACCTACGTCGACGACGTGATCGACGGCACGCTCCGCGCGATCGACCGGGTGGGCGAGGGCTACCGCGTGTACAACCTCGGCGCCGGCGGCGCGCCGACGACGTTGAACGAGGTCGTCGTGTTGCTCTCCGAGGCCCTCGGCAAGCCTGCGATCGTCCACCGCGGGCCGAGCGTCGTCGGCGACGTCGAGCACACGATCGCGGACATCACGCGCGCGCGCGCTTCGCTCGGGTATACGCCGACGACGGGGATTCGGGAGGGGATCGAGCGGTTCGTGGCGTGGTACCGGGGCATGTCCCGGTAGTCACCGCGCCTTCGACCGCGCCCCGCTCGCCCGGTGATGCATCCGTTTCCGTTTGCGGGGCACGAGCTCCGGCACGGGCCCGTGTTTCTTCAGGATCTCGGCGAGCGCCTCGTCGGAGAGCGTGCGCGAGAGGGCGATGAGCGCGTGACGGGGGCTCTCGTCGGGCGAGACGACCAGGTCGACGAGCTCCACGCCGAGGGCCTCGGCGATACGCTGCAACGTCTCGACGGTCGGGTTCGCCAGGCCGTGCTCGATGCTGGAGATGTGGCCCTTGTTGGCGAACGACTCGTCCGGGTCGTGGCCTTCGGCGACCTCCTCCTGGGTGAGCCCTGCCGCGAGGCGAAACGCCTTCAGGCGCTCGCCGATGGAGAGGAAGAGCTTCTTGGGGCGGACTCTGCGCGGCATGTGCTTCTCGCTATTTCTCGATCGACTGGCTGCATTCGCTCGGGGGGTTTGGTATCGCCTACGTCCGGGTCGTGCTTCCCATGCCGATGTTTCCTCTGACTTCCTCCAAGATCCTCGTCACCGGCGGCGCCGGGTTCCTTGGCTCGCACGTCGTGGAAGTGCTGAAGGCGCGTGGGGCGCGGGAGGTCGTGGTCCCGCGCTCGTCGGCGTTCGATCTGACGGACGCGCGGGCGGCGCGGTCTCTCTTCGAAACGGTCCGGCCCGACCTGGTCTTGCATCTGGCGGCGCGCGTGGGCGGGATCGGCGCGAACCGGCGGCACCCGGGCACGTTCTTCCGGGACAACATGCAGATGGGGCTGCACGTGCTCGAAGAGGCGCGGCGGGCGGGGACGCCGAAGGTGCTGGTGGCAGGGACCATCTGTGCTTATCCGAAATACGCGCCGGTGCCGTTCCGGGAGGAGGACCTGTGGAACGGGTATCCGGAGGAGACGAACGCGCCGTACGGCATCGCCAAGAAGGCGCTGCTCGTGATGGCGCAGGCGTACCGGAAAGAGTTCGGGTCGAAGTTTGTCGTCGTCTTCCCGGTGAACCTCTACGGGCCGCGGGACAACTTCGACCTCGAGGACTCGCACGTGATCCCGGCGATGATCCGCAAGTTCGTGGAGGCGCGCCGCTCGGGCGAGCAGACGGTGACGCTCTGGGGCGACGGCTCACCGACGCGGGAGTTTTTGTACGTGGAGGACGCGGCGGAGGGGCTGGTGCTGGCGGCGGAGCGGTACGACGGCGAGGAGCCGGTGAACCTGGGCGCGGGGCGTGAGGTGTCGATGCGGGATCTGGCGGGGCGGATCGCGCAGGGGTGTGGGTACGAGGGGGCGATCGTGTGGGACACGTCGCGCCCGAACGGTCAACCGCGCCGGATGCTGGACGTGACGCGAGCGCGGGAGTGGTTCGGGTTCGAGGCGCGGACGACGCTGGAGGAGGGGCTGGGGAAGACGATCGCCTGGTACGAGGCGAATCGGGGGCGGATCGTCGGGTCGTAGGTGAGGAGGGGCGCCGTGGGGGGCGCACGGGGCGCGCTTGGTGTCGGGTGTGGACGTCGTGCGTGGCGCACGGGGGTCACTCGGAGCGCCGAGGGAGCATCTTGCGTGACGCACGAGGGTCACTCGGAGCGCCAAGGGAGCATCTTGCGTGAGGCGCGGGGGTGACTCGGAGCGCCGAGGGAGCATCTTGCGTGGCGCGCGGAGGGGGATGGAGACGGCGAGCGAGGGCCGTGCGTGAGGCACGGGGGACGATCCAGGCGGGGAGGGAGGGGCGTGCGTGTGCTCGGGGTGGGGGAACTCGTGGTAGGAGAGGCGCGAAGGTCACGATGATGACGCGTCTCCTGCAACGGCTACGCGAGCATGCCCCTTGGGTCGGGCTCGCCCTGGGTCTGCTCCTCGGCGTCGTGCTCGGCGCCACCTACTTCCCCTCGGCCGGGCATGACGACAGCCACATCACGTACTGGGCCTCCCACGCGCTCGCGCGATTCGGGTCGATCGTCAATTACAATGGCCAGCGTATCGAGCAGAGCTCGAGCCTCTCGCTCGTCGTGTGGCTCGCGCTCGCCGAGAAGCTCACGGGCGCGGGCGCGCCGCTCCTCGGCTGGATCACCAGCATAGGCTGCGCGGCGCTCGCCCTCGGGGTCGTGACGGCCCTCGCGCGTGGCGTGTCCCCGCGGCTCTCGCCGCTCGCGGCGCCGCTGCTCGCGACGAGCATGTGTTTCTTGTACTGGAGCACGAGCGGCATGGAGACCTCCATGACGGCGCTGCTCGGCGTGCTCGCCGTGCTCGTGATCACGCGGTACGTGGAGGCGGACCCGCCCGCGGCGCGGACGCGTGGCCAGGCCCTTCGCGCCCTCGCGCCCGTCGTCCTCGTATCCGCGGGTCTCGCCGGCGCGCGGCCGGAGTCACCCGTGATCTTGCTGGGGCTCGCGGCGACGGCGGCGACGTATTCGTTTTTGCTTCGCGCGCTCGAGAAGACGGGGGAGGCGCGGCGGCGTTTTTTCAGGAGCCTGCACATCTTCGGCGCGTCGGTCGTGTCCGTGGCAGCGCTCGTCATCTATCGCAAGGTGGTCTTCGGCAGCGCCGTGCCGAACCCCGCGGCCATGAAATCGGGGGGGTTCGACCTCGAGCACGGGTTTCGTTACGCGCGAGCGGGCTTCGAGGGGACGAATTCGGCGTACGTGCCCCTCCTCTGCGTGGCGCTCGTCATGGTCGCCTGGGGCGTGGTGAAGCGCCGTCTGCCGATGTCCGTCGTGCTCACGGCGGCGCTCGCATTTGCTTCGACGGCATTCGTCCTGATGAGCGGGGGCGACTGGATGACGGGGGCCCGATTCCTCGTGCCCGCCATGCCGGCGTACGTCGTGCTCGTGCTCTTCGTGATCGACCGCGCCGCGCGAGATCGGGCGGCGGCGGGCTTTTTGTTCGGGGCGACGCTCCTCTGGCTCAACCTGAGCGCCGTGATCGATTACGGCCGGTCGCCTTCGAACATGAGCCACCGGTGGACCGAGGCCACGAAACACGCGCGCGCGGCGCGCGACAAACCCGGCATGGCGGACCTCTCCTTCCCGGAGCTCGCGAACCGCCCGCACCGCCGCGACGCGAAGCTCCTGCCCGTGCTCCTGGAGACGCTCGAGAAGCTCGGCCCGACGCGCGAGCGGCCCCTCTCTTTCGTCTCGGGCCAGGCGGGGATGGTGCCGTATCACGTGATGCAGAGGTATCACGGCGCGATGCATTTCCTCGACCTGTACAACCTGTCGTCGAAGGAGCTCGCCGGCTGCGTGCCCCCGCGCGCGCAGCGGCGCCTCGTGCACGGGGTGTATATCGAGCTCAAGTACGTCATCGAGCACGGAAAGGAGCTCGAGCAGAGGTGCAACCTCACCCCCCCGGTGATCATCTTCGACGCAGGGAGGCCGCCCGCGTGGCTCGGGAAGCATGGTTATCGCGTGATCCACGACGACCACGAGGATCTGCCGGCGTACATCGCGGTGCACACCTCGGTCGCGGAGCGGCTGCAGAACGAGGGCCGGTGAGCGGCGCGCGGGGAGGACGACGGCCGCGTCTCGCCGCGCCGCGCACGCCTGATTGACGGAGGCCCGCGGGGCTCAACGATCTCATCAGGCGTCGAAACCGGCGCCAGGAGGTCGCGATGTCGAACCGCTTTTTCTCGATCCATTGGGTTCAGAAGTTGAAGATGAGGCGCGCCGCGCTCGCCTTCGGGCTCCTCGCGGGAAGCACCCTGCTCGCCGGGCAGGGCTGCGTCGCGACCGTCGAGGCACCCGAGGACGAGGCGGCGCCGGCCGTCGATGACCTCGTCGTTCAGCCCGCGGTGGTGGGGAGGCGCGAGCTCATGCGGGTCGCGCAGAACATCTCTCTCCCCTCGCCGGCGCAGATCGAGCAGATCCCGGTCCCCGCCGTCAAGAACGCAGCCCGTCAGCTCTACATCGAGCTCGCGGGCTTCAAGCGCAATCGATTCGCCAGCGCCACGAGGCTCCGCTACTCGGCGAACCGCGTCAATGCAGCGGGGAGGAACCTGGAGAGTGTCGTCCGCCAGGTCGCGCGTGGCAGGAGGCTCTCCATGAACCTCCCGGAAGCCGCGGATCCGCCCGACGATACCGGAGAGGGCGCGCTCGCGCTCACCGCGTCTCTCGCCGCTTACGAGTTGTGCCTCGACACCAACCTCACGGGGTACACGTTCTGCCTCAACGCCGCAGGGGGGAATGCCGCGCTGCAGGCGCAGTGCAATGCGAACTTCCTCAACCTCGTGGTGGCTTGCTCCGCGGTGTTCTAGTCCCGACGGCTGAAGATACATCCGGCTCCGATGCTCACGTGCCATCCGCGCGGAAGCCTTCGCCCTCACACGCCTCCCGCCCCGCACGACCCCCCTAGAACTTCCCCCTGGATGTACTAGTCTCCCGCCCGTCCCCGTGACCCTCCTCGAAATCGCCCGCGCCGCGGCCACCGCCATCCAGCAGAGCCTCCCCCTCCTCGCCGGCTTGATCCTCGGCGCCGCCCTCCTGCTCCTCCTCGAGCGTTTCCTCGCGGGCCGCGTCTCCCGCGCCGTCAAGCGTGTCCTCTACGCGATCACCCTGCTCGCCGGCGTCGGCGCGGGGCTCTTCTTCGCCTGGAAGATTCGATGGCTCTGTGACGACGCGTTCATCTCGTTCCGGTATGCGCGCAACTTCGCCCGCGGCGACGGCCTCGTCTTCAACCCGGGCGAGTGGGTCGAGGGGTACACGAATTTTCTGTGGACGCTGGTCCTCGGCCTGCTCGCCAAGGTCCGCGTCTCCATCCCGCACGCCGGGCTCTTCGGCAATCTCGCCTCGTACGTGCTCGCGATCGTCTTCGTCGCCCTCGTCGTGCGCAAGGCGAGCCCGAAGCCCGCGATTTTCCCCTTCGCCGCGATCGCCCTCGCCGCGAGCCGACCGTTCCACACCTTCGCCTCCTCCGGCCTCGAGACCATGCCGGCCGCGATGCTCGTCGCCGTCGGCATGTGGGCCTCGCTCCGCAAGAATGGCGCGCTCTGGGCCGGGCTCGCCCTCACCGCCGCCACGCTCACCCGGCCCGATCACCTGCTCCTTTATGGATGCATGGGCCTCGCCCTCGTCGCCGAGGACCTCGTCCACAACGAGGAGCGGCCCCTCTGGAACAGGCTCGACCTCCGCCGCTATTTCGCCTACGGCGCCCCCCTCGTCCTGATCTACGTCCCCTATTTCTTCTGGCGCTGGCACGCGTACGGCGATTTCTTCCCGAATACCTATTACGCCAAATCCGGCAACCTCACGTACTGGGCCCAGGGCGCCGTCTACGGCGCCCATTTCCTGTTCACGAGCGGCGCCGTCCTCTGGTTGCCCCTCTTCCTCGCCGCGATCCTCGGCCGGCCCCGGAACCGCGCCGAGACCCGCCTCCGCTTCTTCGCGATCCTCTCGGCCCTCGTCTACGGCCAGTACGTCATGAAGGTCGGCGGCGATTTCATGGAGCATCGCTTCTTCATCTCGCTCCTGCCCATCCTCGCGGCCACGACCGAGGTCGCCCTTCGATATCGCCTGCGTGAGGTCTCCGCGCCCGCCCGCGTGTTCTTCGGCTCGGCCGCGGCGCTCGCCGTCGCGCTCGCCGTCCTGCCCGTCCGCGTGCTCAAGCCCTACGAGAAGCGCTGGAACCTCGCCGAGGAGAACACGTTTTACCCCCTGAAGAGCGTCTTCCCCCTGGAATCCGGCTCGACCTACGCGGGCATGGGCCAGAAGCTCGACAAGCTCTTCGTCGCCCGCGGATTGAAGCCCCGCCTCTCCATCGATTGTATCGGGCTCGTGGGCTGGTACGCCGACCTGCCCATCGTCGACCTCTATGGCCTCGCCAACCGGCGCATCGCGCACAAGCCGATCGAGAAGCGCGGGCGGCCGGGGCACGAGAAGCGCGGCAACCTGGAGGATCGGCTCGCGGAGGGCGCGGTCGTCGACCTCGGCAATCCCTGGGGCGAGAAGTTCAAGGAAAACACCCGCGCGAACGTCGACGGGCACACGTTCCATTTCATCCGCTGGGACCCGGAGGTCGCGAAGGTGCTCCGCGCGACCGCGAAGAGCGCCTCGATCCCGGATCCGGCCCGCGACATCCGGGCGCTCGTGCGCACCGGCCCGCGGAACGAGCTGCTCGATTCCATGCATTTCTACGAGGTCTTCCTGGAGCGCCACCCGGATCGGGACAAGCTGCTCGGCGAGCTGCGGGCGCGGCTCGCCGAGATCGCCGATTTCGAGGATGACCTGCCGAAGGGCGCGACGGTGCAGGGGTCGGGGCTGCGGATCGAGCAGGGCAAACGCCCGGGCGCGACGGGAAAGAGCCTGCTCGCCTCGCTGCCGGACGAAGGTGACGGCACGGGGACCCTGGAGATCCACCTCGGGGCCTTGGCGCGGCCCGAGCTACGTTTCGCGCTCGGCGGCCGATCGAGCCCGGGATTGCGGGTGGAGCTCGTGGTGGACGGGCAGGTCGCGCGCACGGCGCGGCCCCGCACCGACAAGAAGCTCACGCCCGAGGCCTGGCAAATCGAGGATCTGCAGGGAAAGAGCGCCACGCTCCGGATCGTCGACGAGGACAAAGGCCGCGGGATGGGCCTCTACATCGACGGGATCCACTGGTCGGGCGGCAGGGGAGACGACGTCCGCGCCCGGCTCCGAGCGAACCTGCCCGGCAACGGGGTCGAGCTCTTCCGCGCGGCGCGTATGGAGCTGCCCGAGTCGGATCCCGACGTGCGCACCTTCGCGGCGCGTTTCTCCGTGCAATGGCGCTTCGACGAGGCGTTCCCCAAGGGGACGGAGGTCACGGGCACGGCGTTCGGCAAGGCGCCGGCGGCGGGCCCGATCGGCAATCAGTCGGACGTCACAGGGTGGCTCGGGCGCGGCTTCGTGAACGGGTATCACGGGGGAGACGCGTCGAAAGGCAAGGTCGCGCTGCCGCCGATGACGCTCGACGGGCAGACCATTCACGTCCTCGTGGGCGGCGGGAGGGATTGCCAGAAGACGTTCGTGGGCCTGGAGGTCGAAGGCCGCGTCGTCGCGCGGGCCTGCGGCAGGAACGACGAGATCCTGAGGCCCGCCGAGCTCTCGACGAGCGCCTACGTCGGCAAGATGGGGCGCGTGGTGATCGTGGACGAGTCCACGGGGCACTGGGGGCACGTGTGCGCGGACGACGTGCTCGTCGCGGCGGCCCCGCAGGCGGCGCGGGTGAACTGATCAGGGCGCGAGGGGCCGCGGCGGGACGGAGGGCCGGCGGCGGTAGAGCTCCATCGGCTTGAAGGGCCCGTACTTCCTGCGGTTCGCGATCAGCTCGAACACACCCCCGAGGCCGGCGGGCTTGGCTTTTTTGGCGTAACAGTCACGCTCCAAGACCGCGAACTGGGCATGGACGAGCAGGGCCTCGGCCTCCTCCTTGGTCTTCGCGGGCTTGACGGGCGCAGGGAACTTCTCCGGGCCAAACGGCAGGACGCGCAGGTCCCGCACGTGGAAGAGGCCCTTGGGCGGCGCCGTCGTGCAGGTCAGGACCGCGACGAGGTCATTCGAGGGCGCCGGGAGGGGCTTGTCCGGGACCACGCCGAGGACCCCCTGGCCAATGGTCTTGCGTCCGCCGAGGTGGGTGACGAAGTCCCAGAAGAGGAGGTCGGCCGCGATCGAGTTCGCGGCGTCGCTCTCCTTGTTGGGCTCGGCGAAGACGTGCGTGACGCCGAGGTCGCGCAGCGTCGTGCGGACCCCCTCGGTCGAGCCGGCCGCGCCGTACTCGACGCCGAATTGCCAGAGGTACGCGTCGAGCACCGTCCTGCGCCACGTCCCGACGTGGGCATGGTGGTCGGGCCAGATGTGCAGGAGCAGCTTCGCGTCCGGGGGCGTCGCCCGGCCGACCTCCTGCCAGTGTCCCTGGATGTCGAAGCGCGCGTCGTATTTTTTCTCGAAGCCGGCGCTCAGGAGGTCGATGCTGTTCTTGAGCGGGGAGCGCGCGTGGGCGTGCGTCTGGAAGAAATACACGTCGCCGCCCCACACGATCTGCAGCCCGAGCAGGGTCGCGAGGGCGACACGCGCGCCTGTGCCGAACGAGCGCCAGACGCGCAGCGCGATCGCCGCCGTGACCGCCGTCATGAGCGGCATGAGCGCCTGGAGGTAGCGGTCCTGGTGATGGACGCTGTACCAGACGAAGATGCCGACGTGCACGAGGAGCACGACGAGCCAGATCCGCTTCGTCTTTTTCAGGAAGGGGAGGCAGCCGAGCAGGAGCGTGAACATCGAGCCGAAAACGGGCACGTTCCGGTGGAACTTGGGCCAGTCGTTCGGGACGAACGAGAAATCGACGAGCGCGACGAGGGTCTGGAGGAGGCCCCGGAGATCCCGGGTCGGGCGCCAGAGCAGGCCCTCGGCATAACCGAATTTGAATCGATACGCGGCCTGGTCGGTGAAGGGGTGCGCGTTCAGCTTGGCGCCGAGCAGCGGATAGACGGGGTCACCGTAGAAGAGGAAGTTCTTGAGCCAGAGCGGCGAGCTCGCCGCGAGCCCGACGCCGCCGAGCAGGAGCGGCGCGACGAGCCAGCGGCGCCCGAGGTCGGGCGCGGCGCGACCCCGGAACGATTGCACCCCGAGGGTGGCCCCGCGAATCACCACGAGCAGGAGCGGCGCCGGCACGACCATGATGGCCACCGTCTCCTTCGTGAGCGCCGCGGCGGCGCAGAGGACGCCGAGGATCGAGATGTACCGGAGGTCGAGGTCGCGCAGCACGTGGAAGAGGACGAGCGCGATCGCCGCCCCGAACATCGCGCCGACGTGGTCGGCGCCGCCGGCGACGGAGCTGTCGTAGAGCAGGACGCCGGGGAAGACGAAGCGCACGGCCCAGATCCAGCGCGGATCGGCGCGCGGCACGAGGCGCCGCACGAGGGCCGGGATGCCGACGACGGTCGTCATCACGAAGAGGCCGAACTCGAGGTGCGCCGCGAGCTCCATCTTGTCGAAGAGGCGCCCGGGGACGAGGAAGGCCCACGTATAAAGGTACGACGTGAAATGCGGGCGGGCCGTGAAGACCCAGCCCTCGACCGCAGGCCGCACGGCGCCTTGCACCGCGTACTGCTCGGCGAGGGCCATGTGTTTCCAGCGCGAGTCGAACTGGATGTTCGTCGGGGTGATGACGTAAAAATAAATCATCCCCAGGCCGAGCAGGCCAAACGCGAGGGCGAGCGCGGAGAGGCCGAGCCTCGGGCGGGTCGAGGCGGAGCGGGCGATGACGCGGCGAATGTGCAGCGCGTGCCGGTAGAGCGGGAGCGCGACGGCGGCGAGGAGCGCGACGGGCAGGACGAAAAACGTGGCCGTGCGGTAGAGCCCGAGCAGGCCGAGGAGGTACATCAGGATCTCGAAGCCGTAGACCCCGAGCGCCAGGGAGACCATTGCATGCTCGAGGAGCGGCATCCGCGTCCGGAGGACCCGGTGGAGCACGGCGTGGCCGAGGCCATAACTCGCCAATCCCACCGCGAGGGTGCCGAGCCAGTAGCCCGCATACCGCCAGAAGAGCCACTTCGGGATCGCGTAGTGGGTGTGGACCACCCAACCGAAGACGCCGATGCCCGCCACGAGCGCCAGCGTCACCAGGGCTTGACGCAGGCGCGCGGGAGCCCCGCTCTGCGCGGGAGGCCCGGCGGGCTCCACCGATTCGACCGATTCCATTGCCGACGGAGGTACTCGCCGCCCTCGCCTGCGTCAAGCTGGATCCCGGCTCCGTCGCCGCCCTCTCGCGCGCGCGCCCGGATCTCCAGCCTCTTCCACGCGCCGCGGCCGTGCCGCGCGCCCCGCGGGTTTGCTCGAAATTCGGCGCGTAATAAAAGCGGGGCTCACGGTCGATACGGGATCTCGTACCCCTCGCGGCGAATCCCGTGCGTGGTGAGGAAACGGCGCAGGAGCGAGAGCGGAGGCGAGAGGCGCGCCGTGTCGTCCGCCAGGTTCGTGGTCTCGCCGGGATCCGCGGCGAGATCGTAGAGCTCGACGGTGTGGGCCCGATCGTTGACGATGACCTTGGTGCCGTCACGCAGGACGAGGGCGCGCTTCAGGCGGGAGTCGGCGAGGATGGGGCGGGTGAGCGTGGGGCTCTCGCCGCGCAGGTAGGGCACGAGGCTCTGGCCCAGGAACGTGCCGGGGGTCTCGGCGCCGAAGAGGTCGAGGATCGTCGGGCCGAGGTCGACGAGGGTGACGTCGTCGCCGACGACGCGGGGGGCGATGTTTCTGGCCTGCACGATGAGCGGCACGCGCAAGAGCTCGTCGTAGAGCGAGGTCGCGTGGGTAAAGAGCCCATGCTCGCCGAACGCCTCGCCGTGATCACTCGTGAGGATGAAGGCCACGCGATCGGCGAACGAGGAGCGCTCGAGCGCGGCGAGCAGGCGGCCGACGTGGCGATCGACGAGCATGAGCTCGCGGAGATGACGCTCGAACGGCGTGCCCGCCGCGCCCGCGAGGTTGTACGGGGCGTGCGCGTCGAGCAAATGAAGGTACAGGAAAAACGGCTCGTCCCCGACCTTCGCGAGCCGCGCGAGCGCCGCGTCGACGAGGGGCTCGCCCATGACCCAGGTCCCGTTCCCGGGGGGGCGGACGTAAATGTCCTCGGAGAAGCCCCGCACGACGCCATATTGATTGACGAGCCACTCCGTGCTCGCGAAGGTGATCGTGGAGACGCCGCGCGCGCGCAGGAGCTCCGGGAATCGCGTGCTCTCGTCCCTCCAGGGCCAGAGCCCGCGGTGGCGCCCGGCGTACAGCGTCCAGTACTGCTGCGAGAAATAGGTGCCCGCGAAGAGGGAGGAGAGGCTGTAGACGGTCTGCGCGCCCGGCGCGCGGGCATTGCGGAAATACACGCCCCGCTCGCGGAGGGAGGTGATGTGAGGGAGCCTGTCGTCGTACCGGCCGGACGCGACGATGTCATTCCGGAGGCCATCGATGGTGACGAGGACGATCGCGGGGCTTCGCGGCAAGATCGGCGGCCCGCTGGGCGGTACGGGCGGGGCGGCGCTCCGGTCGACGAACCACGGAGCCATTTCGGGCGGCACGGGGGCGTCGGCCGGGATCGTGCCCCCGTGGAGGGCGCCGAGGAAGGGCGGCAGGAGCGAGCCGCTCGGGCTCATCAGGCCGATGGCCACGGAGGACCGCGGGGGGACGACGAGCGAGGCCGCGGCGCCGAGCGAGGCGGCGGCGAGGAGCGGGGCGCGCAGGGGGCGCGCCCGAGCAGCGAGGCGGGCGAGGCGCGCGGGCAAGACGGCGCCGGCGAGGGCGGCGGCGAGGAGGGCCGCGGCGGCGGAGGCGACGAAGAGGCGCGGGCCGGCATAATCGCCCGGGAGGAGGAGAGGGTTCGCCGAGACGAGGCCGGCGGCGAGGCCGATGGCGACCCAGCGGAGGTAGGGGCGCGCGGCGAGGCGGCCGAGCAGGGCGGCGAGGGGGACGGCGAGGGAGAAGAGGGCGACGAAGAGGGCGAGGAGGGCCGGCTCGGCCCAGGCGGCGTGGCCGGTGGAGAGGCGCCGGCTCGCATTCCGGAGGTCCGGGGGCAACACGAGGGCGCCGAGGGCGAGGGAGAGCGCGACGAACACGGCCGCGGAGGCGCGCGGGCGGGCGCGGCCGAAGCGGAGGTAGAGGCCGACGAGCCCGGCCGAGGCGAGGCCGAGGGCGAGGAAATGGCCGGCGTCGAAGGCGTGGTGCAGCACGCGCGTGACGAGGCGCGGCGGCAAGTCGAAGGAGCGCGTGATGGCGACCGCATTCGTGACGGCCGCGCTCATCCAGGCGAGCAGGGCCGCGTCAGGGCCGGAGACGGAGAGGTGGGGGCGCGGGCTTTCGTTCACGCCGCCCTGCCTTTCCCCGGTTCGCCCCCGAGCGGAGGCGGGGCCAGGTGCCACCCGACAAACCCCATCGCCGCGACGCCCACGTAGATCACCAGGAACACGACGAGCCCGTAGATCAAGCCCGCCTCTCCGGGGTGCCCGAGCGCCGGGAAGACGACCGAAAAAAAGAGCTCGCGCACGCCGAGGCCCGAGACCGAGATCGGCAAGAGGCCGAGCAAGCTGGCGACCGCGAGCAGGCAAAGGACGTCGTAGAGCGTGAGGTCGAGGTGGAGCGACTGCGCGATGAGATACCCCTGGAGGTAATTCACCCCGAACGCGAGGATGGTGAGGACCACCGCGGAGGCGAGGTGCCTCGGGCGCTGGGCGCGCAGGGCCCGCAGGAATCGATCAAACCCCTCGCCCGTGGGGTCGCCGGGCATTTTCTTGTAAATGGCGCGCATCGCCGTCTGCGCGAACGAGGGCACGAACAGGACGAGCGGGCCGAGCGCCGTGAGGAGGACGCCGCCCCAGGTGAAGAGGGCGAGATCGCCGACGACGACCGAGCTCCATCGCGCCACGCCGATCGCCACGAACGCGACGAGCACGTAAAGATCGCAGAGCCTGTCGACCACGACGACAGCGACGCCCTCGGAGTACGGCATCCCGAGGTCGTGGCGAAAGTACTGCGCGCGGAGGACGTCGCCCACGCGGCCCGGGGTGAAGAGGCCGAGGAAGATCGTCGCGAGGAACCCGAGCCAGGCGCGTTTCCGTGGATATTGGTAGCCTCGGGCCTGGAGGAGCGCGTCGGTGCGCAACATTTTCAGCCAGCAGACGCCGGCGTTCAGCAGGAACGCGAGCCCGAGCGGCAGGAGCGAGGCCGAGAGGAGCGCGTCCCACGCCGCTTGCGTGTCGCGCATGCGCAGGAGCACGACCACGAGCAGGACCGGGCCCACGAGGCGAACGGCGAGCCGCACGAGCGAGCGCGGCGCGGCTTTTTTCGGAGCGTCGACGGAGTCGCTCACAAGCGCCTCGGTGTCTCGCACGAGATGCGCGCTGTCAAGGTCAACGCAAGGAGTCCGTGATCACCTTGAAGCGACGCTCGGCCAGGATCGCGTCGTCGTCCGAGCGCTGCAAGAGGAGCGCAATCGTGAGCTTTCCCTTCGGGAGGACGTAAATCTCGGTCCACATCGACTCCTTCGCGAGCGTGAACTCGAGCCGCGTGCCCTCGACGTCCTCGCCGCGGATGCGCTTCCTGACGGCGCCGCCGCTGCCCGGAAAGAATTGCCCGCCGCGCGAGCGCATCTCCTTCTCGATGCCACTCACGAGCAACGAGCTCACCGTGGCGGGGTCGACGTCCACCGAATAGACCTGGATCATCACGAAGGTCGAATCCGACGCCTCGACCGTGATGCTCGAGACGCCCTCGGATTTGTCCTCCTCGAGGGTCATTTCTTTCGGATATCGGAAGGAGATCCCGCCGCCCATGTAGTGCAGGACCTGCTTCGAACGGACCGTGGCCTCGAAGCGCTCGCCGCCGAGCGTCACCTCGAAGGGTTTGCCGTCGGCCACCGAGTAGACCTTGCCGCCGATCACGAGCTCGAACTGATCCCCGGGGCTCGAGACGTCGGGGCCGATGGGCTCTCCGCTCGGCTCGGGCCCCTCGACCGCGACGGTGGGGGGCGCGCCCGTCGGGCCCTCGGCAGGCCTCGCCGGCTGACACGCGGCGAGCAGGCAGGCCACACCATAAAAAGCAAGACGAGCGTTCGCCCACATCGGTCCCTTCTGCCCTTTTTCCCGCGCGGTCGTCAAGCATCGAGTACGCTCGTGGCCTTGCCATGCGCGAGGCCGAGGCGAGGCGATTCATCGAGGAAAACACGGCGCCGTGCGCGCCGCCGCTCCTGCCCGAGATCCGGCTCCGGCTCGCGACCGAGGTGACGCCGCTCTGGCAGGCCACGGAGGCGTTTCTCCGGACGCACGGGATCGAGCCGCCCTTCTGGGCGTTCGCGTGGTCCGGCGGGCAAGCGATCGCGCGGCTCGTCCTCGATCGGCCGGAGCTCGTGCGGGGCAAGGTCGTGCTCGATCTCGCCTCGGGATCGGGGCTCTGCGCGATCGCGGCGGCGCGCGCGGGGGCGTCGCGCGTGGTCGCGGTGGACACGGATCCGCTCGCCGCGGTGGCGATCACGATGAACGCGGAGGGCGCGGGCGTCGTGGTCGAGGCGCACGTCGAGGACGTGCTCGGCGAGGCGCGTTTGCCGGCCTGGGCGGCGGAGGCGGACGTGGTGCTCGCGGGGGACGTTTGTTACGACGCGGCGATGACGCGGGTGGTGATGCCGTGGCTCGGCGCGCGGGCGGGCGAGGGGCGGGCTGTCTTGCTCGGGGATCCGGGGCGCGCGTATCTGCCGGCCGAGGGGATCGAGGAGATCACGCGGTATCGGGTGCCGGTGATCGACGATGTGGAGGGGACGGCCGAGAAATGCGGGCTCGTGTACCGCGTCTCGCTTGCGAGGGGTGGGGCGTCCGTGGCTTGATGGGGCGGTAGCGGAGGCGATGTGCAGCTCGACAAACAGGCGCTCGTGAAGGAGGTCTGCGCGCGGCTCTCGGAGGAGCTCGGCACGATGGCGCGGATCGCCCAGGACGCGGCCGCGGCCGCGACCCACGAGGAGAACAAGCCCGAGAACGACAAGGACATGCGCTCGACGGAGGCGTCCTACATCGCGCGGGGCCAGGCCGAGCGGGCGCGGGAGCTCGAGCGGTCCGTCGCGCTCTTGAGCTCGATCACCGTGCGCTCGTTCGGGGCGGGCGAGGGGATCGCCGCGACGGCGCTGGTCACGCTGCTCCACCGCGGGTCGAAGCTCGTGTGTTTCGTCCTTCCCGCCGCGGGCGGGCAACGCGTGAAGGTCGGGGCCACCGAGGTGCAGGTGGTGACCCCGACGAGCCCGCTGGGCGCCGCGCTCATGGGTTTGTCGGAGGGGGACGAAGCCGAGGTGCCGACGCCGCAGGGGACGAAGGTGTACGAGGTGGTCGAGGTGCGTTAGGCGTGGCGACAGATCGCCACGAGCGACGAGCCGATGGGCATATCGAATCGCCGCAGGAGGGCCCGCTCGAGGTCCATCACCGCGCCGAAGGCGGCGTTGATCGGCGCCGGGGGCGGCGCCACCTGATAACGCGCCTCGTCCGGCACACCTCTGCGCAGCCGATCGGCGATCCGCTGGGCTGCCAGGACGGGCAGCAGCAGCGACGTGAAATAAGAGACGCGCTCCACCTCGAACCCGCCTTCGCGCAGCGCTTCGAGCAAGGTGCGGCGGACGTATCTCCGCCGGTGATGCACCGCCACGTCGTGGGAGCTCCAGAGAAAGGGCAGGGCGGGGACGGTCACGAGCAAGAGCCCATCGGGGCGGAGGAGGCGCTTCAGGGCGCGGAGGGCCGGGACCTCGTCGTCGATGTGCTCGAGGACGTCGAGGAGCGTGATCCCATCGAAGGTCCCCTCCACCGGCAGCGCGTCGGGCAGGGCGCCGACGCGCGCGTCACAGCCGAGCTCCCGCCGCGCGAACGCCGCCGTCTCCGCGTCCGGCTCCACCATGATCACCTCGCCGAACCGCTGCATCTCGCGGGAGATCAGCGCGCAGGCGCCGCCCACGTCGAGCAGCCGCGCGGGGCGCCGCGCGGGCAGCGTCTCTCCCAGGATCTCGAGCAACATGGTGCGGCGCGCGACCCGCCAGAAATGGTTCTTCTCGAGGGCGAACAGGGCGTCGTAGGCGGAGCGGTCCATGATGGGATGACCTCGCGGGCCGGGGCGGCTTGGCCGCGTGGTCTTAGTGGACGGCGGTGGCGAGGTCCAGCGCGAAGCGCCCGCGCGCGGAGAGGGCGCGCGCGCCGAGCGTTAGTCCGAAGCGCCCTGCTTTTCGAGGTGATCGCCGTGGAGCTCGCGCAGCTTCGTCTTCAGGAACTTGCCGGTCGAGGTGCGCGGGATCTGGGCCATGAACACGTAATCGTCCGGCAGCCAGAATTTCGCGAATTTCGCCTCGATGTGGGCCGAGAGCTCCTCCTTCGTGGCCGTCTTGCCCTCCTTGAGCACGATCGCCGCGAGCGGCCGCTCGGTCCATTTCGGGTGCCGCGCCGCGAAGACGGCCGCCTCGAGCACGGCCGGGTGGCTCATCAGCGCGTTCTCCAGCGCGACCGAGCTGATCCACTCGCCGCCCGATTTGATGACGTCCTTCGACCGATCGGTGATGCGCAGGTACCCCTCGTGATCGATCGTGACGACGTCGCCCGTCTTGAACCAGCCATCCTCGGTGAACCGATCGGCCCCCTCGGCGCCGAAATACGAGGAGGCGACCCAGGGCCCGCGCACCTCGAGCTCGCCCATGGTCTCGCCGTCCCAGGGCAAGACCGCGCCGTCCTCGCCGACGTGCCGCTGCTCGACGAACGGCACGGCATACCCCTGCGACGCTTTACACCCGAGCTTCGTCGCGTCGTCGCTGCCGGACAAACCATTCTTGACCCGCGCGAGGGTGCCGAGCGGGTTCGTCTCGGTCATCCCCCAGGCGTGCGTGACGTCGAGGTCGTGCCGCGCCTTGAAGCCGTCGATGAGGGACGGCGGCGCCGCCGAGCCGCCGATGACCATGGAGCGCACCGTGGAGAGGTCCCACTTGCCCGGGTGCTGATCGAGGAGCTGGAGGATGCCGAGCCATATCGTCGGCACGCCGGCGGCGAGCGTGACCTTCTCGGCGGCCATGAGGTCGAGCAGGCTCTGCGGGTCGAGGTGCGGGCCGGGGAAGACGATGCGTGATCCTGCGGCGATGGCCGAATACGGCAGGCCCCAGGCGGCGGCGTGGAACATGGGCACGACGGGCAGGACGGTGTCGCCTTCGCGGACGCCGATGGTGTCGGCCATGCACGAGACGAGGCTGTGCAGGACCGTCGAGCGATGGCTGTACACGACGCCCTTCGGGTTGCCCGTGGTGCCCGACGTATAACAGATCATCGCGGCGCTGCGCTCGTCGAGCGTGGGCCAGGCGAACTCGTCTTTTTCGGGGGCGATGAGCTCCTCGTAATCGATCTCGGCGCTCGTCTTCGTATCGCCCGGCAGGTCGGGGATGACGATGACGTGCCGGACTGAGCGGACCTGATCGGCGAACTTGCGAAAGAGCGGCAGGAGGGAGCGGTCGACGACGACGACCTTGTCCTCGGCGTGATTGGCGATGTAGCCGAGCTCGTTCGGGTGGAGCCTCAGGTTCAAGGTGTGGACGACGGCGCCCATGGCCGGCGCGCCGAGGTAGACCTCGAGGTGGCGCTGGTGGTTCCACGAGAGCGTGGCGACCCTGTCGCCTTGCCCGACCCCGAGGCGCGACAGCGCGTTCGCGAGCTTGCCCGTGCGGCGGTGGAAGTCCGCGTAGGTGGAGCGGACGAGGGTCTTGTCGGGCAGGCGCGAGACGATCTCGTTGCGACCGAAGAACGTGCGCGCGCGTTCGAGGAAATGCGTGAGGGTGAGGGGAAAGTCCATCATGCGTCCGGCAAGCATCGGTCGGCTCCTCTCGTGTCGTGTGGGCACCGCGGGCGCGGATGGTAGCCGGCCCGCGGGCGAAAGCGGAAGGGGGCGCGCGCGTCCGGGCCTACGAGGTCCTGGCGTGCAGGCGCTCGCGCGCGCTGCGGACCAGCGCCGCGACGGCCGGGTGCTTGATGCGCCGCTCGGTGGAGAGCGCGAAATACGGCTCGCGCAGGCCTTCACACGCGCCGACGAGCTCCACGTCGTGCAGGTCCTCCACCTCGGCGCGCAGGGCCGCCCGCACCGGGAAGATCCCGCGCCCCGCGCCGCCGAACACACGGAGCAGCCCTGCATCGTCGAGCTCGGCGCGGATCGACACCGAGATCCCGCGCTTCGCGAACCATCCATCGAGGCGGCGCCGCAGGCCCGAGACGGCCGACGGGAACACGAACGGCATGCCGTCGAGCGAGTCGGGGAACCGCCTCCGGAGCTTCTTCGCGAGGGAGGACGACGCATACAAGAGGATCTCCGATTCGCCGAGGAAATGTGCGTGTCCGCGCGTCAATGGCGAGCCGGCGGGGACGTCGTCCGAGAGGATCATGTCGAGCCGGCCCGAGACGAGCGAATCGACGAGCCGCGCGAGCGCGTCCTGACGGACCTGCACGTCGCCGCTCCCGAGCGCCTCGAGCGCGGGATCGAGCAGCCGGTGCGTCAATGTCTTCGGCAACGTGCTCACGACCCCCACGCGTAACACCTCGCGCCCCCGGGTCGCGCGTCCCCTCGCGACGTCGACGAGCTCCTGGCCGAGGCGAAAGATGTCCGACGCGTAGCTCGCCGCTTCCTCGCCGAAAGGCGTGAGGACCAGGCGCCGGCCGCGCCGCTCGAAGAGCGGCAACCCGAAGAACTCCTCCATCGTGCGGAGCTGCGCGCTCAGCGTCGAATGTGTGAGCCCCAAAGATCGCGCCGCCCGCGCCACGCCGCCCTCCCGGACGATGATCCAGAAGTAGTACAGGTGGTGGTAGTTCATCCACTCCACGCGAGGCTTCTCCATACGGTCCCTTGTAGATAAAACCGACAGATGTTGTCAATCTTTCGTTCTTACCAACATGAGCCGCATGGGGTAGAACGAAGTACGACATCCGTTGATGACAACACGGTAGCGGGGGCGCGCCGACGAGCGCCGGGCCCTGCGCGCCGTCTCGAAAAGGAGACGAGTGAATGAGGAAAAGGGTGACGATGCTGCGATGCAACCAGACGGCCGGCCTTCGCGCGACGAGCTCGACGCGGACACCGCGTATGCCGCGCCTCGCCGCGCAGGCGAATGCCTCTCGCGGGCGGATCCTCTTTGCTGCATGCGCATCGGGCGCCCCGACCCAGGCCCTCCGCCGCGCCGTGGCGCTCGCGACCGCGCTCGACGCCGATCTGTTCTTGCTCCGGGTAACGCCGCACGCCTCGCCCGAGGCGCGGCGGCGATTCTCGAACGAGCTCTTCGGCGCCGTCGTGCTCGTGGACCGCACCCTCACGACGCTCCGGCAGACCCGCGCGTGGTGCGACGCCGTGCTCCCCGAGCCATTGCCGTCGGGCCACATCCAGGTGCGCTCGGGCGATTTCATCGAGGAGGTCGTGAGCGAGGCCCGCGCGCTCGGCGCGGCGCTCATCGTCCTTCCCCCCGACGAGGGGCATAGCGGCAGCCGCGTGACGGCCATCTCGACCCGGGCCAACGTGCCCGTCCTCGTGGCCCGGCCGAGCACGGGGGTCGAGACGATCCTCGCGGCGACCGACCTGCAAGACCACGAGCTGCCCGTCCTGCGCCGCGCGGCGAGCTTCGCGCGGCGCCTCGGGACCGAGGTCGTCCTCGTCCACAACGTCCCGCCGACGCCGGTCGTCCCCGCGTGGAAATCGTTCTTCGCGCACGACCGGTCGGCCCTGTTCTCGCGGCTCGCGCGCCTCCGCAAGGCCGCGACCTCCGTCGACGTCGACTCCACGGACGCCGTCGTCAAGCGGGACGCGAGCGCCGTGGACGCGATCCTCGCGGCGGCGCGCGAGAAGGACGTCGATATCGTCGTCGTCGGCACGCGCGCGCGGCGGCCGGGCATCTCGACCCACGTGAGCAGCGTGGCGAGCCGGATCGTCGAGCGCGCCCGGCGCTCGGTCCTGGTCACGCCCGTGCGCGCCCGGCCGCCCTACGCGGCGCTGCCCTCATGACGACGTAGCGGTTTTCAAAGGCCGAATGGCCCAAGCCCCCCGGCGCCCCGCCGCCGGAGGTGATGATTTCAAAGGAGGAGCCCCGTGTCCGACAAGATTGCCGTCCGTACCAACAAGCTTCGTGTCTTCCAGCGCAAGGACATCGACGACATCCCGCAGCTCGCGGCGCTGCCCGCCTCCGAGCGCGAGGCGATGAAGGTCGTCGCCGCGGTGCTCCCCTTCCGGGTGAACAGCTACGTGATCGACGAGCTCATCGACTGGAGCCGCGTCCCCGACGACCCGATGTATCGCCTCACGTTCCCGCACCGCGACATGCTCGGCGCGGACGATTATCGGCGCGTCGAGCGCCTCTTGCGGGAGAACGCCCCGTCCGACGTCGTGGCCGCCGCCGCGCGTGACATCCAGCATCGATTGAACCCCCACCCGGCGGGCCAGCTCGAGCTCAACGTGCCCCTGCTCGACGGGCGGCCGGTCGCGGGGATCCAGCACAAATACCCCGAGACGGTGCTCTTTTTCCCCACGCAGGGGCAGACCTGCCACGCGTATTGCACGTATTGCTTCCGCTGGCCCCAGTTCGTCGGGCTCGACGATATGAAATTCGCCAGCAAGGAGGCCTCGGACCTCGTCCGTTACGTCGAGGCGCACCCCTCCGTGACCAGCGTCCTCTTGACGGGCGGCGACCCGCTCGTCATGCGCACCGCGCTGCTCCGGCGTTACATCGAGCCGCTGCTCGCGGTGCCGCAGATCGCGTCGATCCGGCTCGGGACGAAATCGATGGCCTACTGGCCGGCGCGCTTCGTCGAGGACAGCGACGCCGAGGACCTCCTGCGCCTCTTCGAGGAGGTCGTGGCCGCCGGCAAGAACCTCGCCTTCATGGCGCATTACAGCCACCCGCGCGAGCTCGACACGCCCATGGCCGAGCGCGCGATCGCGCGTGTGCTCGCCACCGGCGCCACCGTGCGCTGCCAGGCGCCGCTGATCCGCCACGTCAACGACGACGCGAAGGTGTGGGAGACGATGTGGCGCCGCCAGGTCCGCCTCGGGGCGATCCCCTATTACATGTTCGTCGAGCGTGACACGGGCGCGCGCCATTATTTCGAGGTGCCGCTCGTCCAGGCGTATTCGATCTTCCGGGACGCCTACGCGCGGGTCTCGGGGCTCGCGCGGACCGTGCGTGGCCCCTCGATGAGCGCGCTGCCCGGCAAGGTGGTCGTCGACGGCGTGCCCGAGATCCTGGGCCGGCGTGTCTTCGCCTTGCGGTTCCTCCAGGCCCGTGATCCGGCCTGGGTCGGGCGCCCGTTCTTCGCGAATTACGACCCGCAGGCCACGTGGTTCGACGCGCTCCGCCCTGCCTTCGGGGAGTCCTCGTTCTTCTTCGAGCCCGGGCTCGAGCGCATGAAGCGCGCGCGGCGGGTGAACGGGGCGTCGAAGCCCCGGCTGCCCCTCCTCGACGACGCGGCGGTGGCCTGAGCGCCGGGGGCGACTCTCTTTCGTTCACGAGGAGGATACCATGTGTGGGTTCGCCGGAGGCTTCTCCCCTGACAAACGTTTCGAGAACATGCCCTTGACGACGGAGCACCTCGAGCTCCTCCGCCACCGCGGACCGGATGGTCAGGGCTTCTACGCCGACGATCACGCGATGCTCGGGTTCCGCCGGCTCGCCATCATCGACCTCGCGGGCGGCGCGCAGCCGATCTACTCCGAGGACGAGCAGATCGTCGTCGTCGTCAATGGCGAGATCTACAACCACCACGAGCTCCGCCAGCAATTGCAGGAGCGGCACCGCTTCCGCTCGCGCGTCGACGGCGAGGTCCTCGTGCACCTCTACGAGGAGCGGGGGATCGATTTCGTGAAGGAGCTGCGCGGCATGTTTGCCTTCGCGCTCTACGATCGCAAGGCGCGCCGCCTCGTCCTCGGCCGCGACCGCGCCGGGCAGAAGCCGCTTTATTACAAGTGGGATCAGGGGACGCTGCGGTTCGCCTCGGAGATCAAGCCCCTCCTCCGGGACGGTCATGCCCCCGTCAGCCGCGCCGCGGTCGCCGATTACCTTCGTTTTGGATACGTCCCGGCGCCGCGGACCATCTTCGAGGGGATCCACAAGCTCCCGGCCGGCACGTTGCTCGTCGCGGAGTCCGGCGCGGCGCCGCGCCTGGTCCCGTACTGGCGGCTCGGCTTCACGCATGACGATGGCCAGATGCCGCGGCCGCTCGAGGTCGAGCAATGGAGCGAGGCGCTCCGGTCGACGCTGCACGAGGCCGTACGGATACGCCTCGAGAGCGAGGTGCCGATGGGCTTCCTCCTGAGCGGCGGCGTCGACTCCGCGTCCGTGTTCGCGCTGGGCGCCCCGGGCCTCGAGACGCATCGCGCGCGGGCCTTCACGATTGGCTTCAAGGGCTCGGCCATCGACGAATCTCCCGCCGCGGCCGAGGTGGCGCGGCGTTACGAGGCGGACCACCGGGTGATCCACCTGGAGCGCGAGCAGGCGAGGACGCTCGACGATATCCTCCATCAAGTCGAGGAGCCGGTCTCGACGGACGCATTGTTGCCGACGGCGGCGGTCTTCGACGCGGTCGCGCGGGCGGGCGTGACGACGGTGCTCTCGGGCGAGGGCAGCGACGAGCTCTTCGCGGGATACCGGAAATTCGCGGTCGCCACGCAGGATCCGGAGCTCGAGGGCGCGAGCCCGCTCGATCGATATCTTAGGCACGAGGAGTTCGTCTTCTCGCGGCGCGAGCGGGCGGCGCTGCTCGGCGAGGACCTCGACGACGGTCGATTCGACGAGCTCGATCGCGAGGCGCGGGAGCTCGACCCGCTCTCGCAGATGTTGCTGATCGAGACGCGCCTTCGGTTGCCCGACCGCATCAACCTGCGTCTGGATCGGACGAGCATGGCGCGGAGCATCGAGGCGCGCGCGCCGTTCATGGATCACCGTGTGATGGAGTTTGCGGCGAAGATCCCGCACGCGGTGCGCACGGGCCCCGATTTCACGAAGCGTGTGCTTCGGCGCGCGATGCGCGACTTCTTGCCCGACGTCGTGCTCTCCGCGAAGAAGGCGCCGTTCCACGCGCCGGACACGTGGTTCACGGGCGCCGATCGGGACGAGTCGTTGCTCGGCGCGAGCGCGGTCGCGGAGGCGGGCCTGGTCGACGCGGCGGCGGTGCAGGCGCTGCGGGCGCGGGCGCGCGCGGGGAGCCGGAGCGCGCAGGAGCGGGTCTTCTCGCTGTACGTGCTGCACGCCTGGTACCACGCGTTCCACCGGGTCGAGCGCCGCGCCGTCGCGGCTTGAGGAGAGGCTCACGCGAGCCTGTCCGGGACCATCGAGCCCCCCCACCCCACGCGTCGTGAGCCTCCGAGGGGGCCCATCACGATCGCGTCGCCAGCCAGCAAGAGCGCGTCGGCAGCCAGCAAGAGCACGTCGGCAGCCAGCAAGACCGCGTCGGCAGCCAGCATGACCGCGTCGACGGTGATCGGCAATACGTGCTGGCGGTGCGGGGGAGCCTCCTGGTGGTTCCTCTTGCTGCGGGCCCGTCGCGAGGCTTAAGGTTCGTTCCAGCGACGAGACGGGGGTCAAATATGGGCGAAGCTGCCAAGGTACGGCTGGACATGGAGCTCGAGCTATCGGGAGAGATGGCGCGGCTGCATTTGCCCGAGGGGGTCGACCGGCGGCTTCAAGCGCTCCTCGACAAGCAGGACCGAGGCGAGCCGTTGACCGAGGATGAGCAGGTCGAGGCGGAAGGGCTGGTCGAGCTCGCGGATCTGTTGAGCTTGTTGCGGCTCAGGGCGTCGCGGGCGGCGGGGTGAGCCGGGAGCACATCCCCGCCTCGGTGCAACGCCGCGTCCGTGAGCGGGCGCAAAACCGATGCGAATATTGCAGGATCTCCCAGGAGAGTCAGGAAGCGACGTTCCACGTCGATCACGTGTTGCCTCGACGGCACGGAGGCCCGACCACGCTCGACAACCTGGCGCTCTCCTGCGTATCGTGCTCGCTCCGCAAAGGAGCGCGAACATCCGCCCTGGACCCGGTCACGAGCGCGTCCGTCGCGCTCTATGATCCCAGGTCGTCACGCTGGGAAGACCATTTCAGCGTCAATGTCGAGTTCGTCATCCAAGGGACGACGGCGACGGGGCGGGTGACCGTCGAGGTTCTCCGGATGAACCGCCCGCTCGCCGTCGCCATTCGTCGCGAGGAAGCATTACGGGGGCGGTACCCGAGCTCGTGACCAACGGCTCGGATGTCACCTAGAACCTCAAATCCTTCCTCAGCTCCTCCCCCACCACATCCAGCTCCTTCACCGCCTCCGCGATGCGCGGATCCTCCTCCGTGCGAATCTGGATCAAGAACCGCACATACAGATCCCCCGGCTCCTTCCCTTTTCGCGCCACGCCTTTTCCTTTGAGGCGCAACACCTGCCCGCTCTGCGTCCGCGCAGGCATCTTCAGCGTCACCTCCCCGTCCGGCGTCGGCACCTTGATCTTCCCGCCGAAATACGCCTCGCCGATGCTCACAGGCACGTCGAGACGTAAATCGTCCCCCTCGCGCTTGAACAAAGCGTGCGGCGTCACGTGGATCGTCAGCAGCAAATCCCCGGCAGGTCCGCCGCCCAGCCCGGGCCCGCCCTGACCAGGCACGCGGATGCGGCTGCCCTCGTTCGCGCCCGCAGGGATACGCACCGTCATCGGCTCCTCGCCCGCGCGCTGGAGCTCGACCGTCGTGCCCTTCACCGCCGAGACGAAGTCGATCGTCACCTCGCTCTCGACGTCCTGCCCCTTCCGCGCCCCGCGCGGCCCGCCGCGCGCCCCGCCCCCGCGGATCCGGCCGAACATGTCGCCGAACAGGTCCCCGAAATCGGCCCCGCCGCCGCCGCCGCCCCCGCCGAAGATCTCCTCGACGTTGAACGGCACCCCGCCGGCACCGCCGCCGCCCGCTCGGCCGCGGCCGCCTCCGTACTGGCGCACGAAACGCGCGCGCTCCGGGTCGAAGCCCTGCTGCAGGCTGTCCTCCCCGAACTCGTCGTAGAGCGCGCGCTTCTGCTTGTCCGACAGGACCTCGTACGCTCGGTTGATCTCCTTGAACTTCGCCTCGTTCGCCTTTCCAGGCGCCTTGTCCGGGTGGTACTGGACGGCGAGCTTGCGGAAAGCCTTCTTGATGGTGTCTTCGTCTGCGTCCCGGGCGACGCCGAGCACAGTGTAAAGGTCACGAGCCATGGGCCGGGGGAAGGGTAAATCCCCCCTCTGGCTACGTCACGGGGGGATGACGACTAAACGCCAATCCGCCAGGTCGTCCCGGTCGGGTTGTCCGCCACCTCGATGCCGAGCGCCTCGAGCTCCTTCCGGATGGCGTCCCCACGCGCGAAGTCCTTCGCCTGCCGCGCCTGCCGTCGCTCCTCGACGAGCGCCGCGATCTCCTCGGCCGTCTTGCCCAAAATCGACAGGCGACGCGCCTGCGTGCGCGACCGGTAGACGTCCATCGGCGTCTGCAAGATGCCGATCGGCTCCACCGAAGACCAGAGCGCGCGCGCCAGCATCCTCGCCACGAGCGGCGCCGCCTTCGCGATCTCCGCGTCCTTGCGGCGCCTCTGCGCGAGGTCCACGAGCTCGTTGCCCGCGCGCGCGAGCTCGCCCACGACCGCCAGCGCCACCGGCGTGTTGAGGTCGTCGTCGAGCGCCTGCTCCACCTTCCCGCGCGCCTGCGACGCGAGCTCCATCATCGGCGCCATCTCCTTCGGCAAACGCATCGTCGGCGCAGGCGCCCCGTCGTCGGCCGTCCCCGCCCCGCCCGCGAGACCGGCCAGCGAGCCGAGCCGGCCGAGCGTGTGGTAGAGGTAATCCACGCGCCGCTCGGCCTCGAGCACGCCCGGGAAGACCACGCGCCCGTCGTCGCGCTTCTCCGTCTCGAAGAAGATCGGGCCGCGGTAGTGCACCGTGAGCAGGAAGTAACGCAGCGCCTCGGCGTCGTTGCGCTGGTAGACGTCGCGGATCGTGACGAAGTTGCCGAGCGACTTCGACATCTTCTCCTTGTCGACGTTGACGAAGCCGTTGTGGATCCAGAGCGAGCAGAAGGGACCCTCGCCCGGATGCGCGGCCTCGCTCTGCGCGATCTCGTTCTCGTGGTGCGGGAAGACGAGGTCCATGCCGCCGCAGTGCACGTCGAAGCCGTACCCGAGGTAGCGCTCGCTCATCGCCGAGCACTCGATGTGCCAGCCCGGCCGGCCTCGCCCCCACGGGCTCTCCCAGCCCCACGCGTCCGCCTCGCAGCCCTTCCAGAGCGCAAAATCGAGCGGGTCGCGCTTCAGCTCGCAGACCTCCACGCGCGCGCCCGAGCAGAGGTCGTCGAGGTTGCGATGCGAGAGCTTGCCGTACTCGGCGAAGGAGCGGACCGCGTAGTAGACGTCCTTCGCGCCGTTCGGCATGTCCACCACGTAGGCGTTGCCGTTCGTGATCAGCTTCTCGACGATCGCCACGATGTCTCCGATCGAGTCGGAGACGCGCGGCTCGTGGTCGGGATCGACGCAGCCGAGCCCGCGGATGTCCTCCTGGTAGTGCGCCGTCATGCGCGCCGAGAGCGCGAGCGGCGTCTCGTCGTTCTCCTTCGAGCGCGCGAGGATCTTGTCGTCGACGTCCGTCACGTTGCGCGTGTAGACGACCCGCACGCCCTGGCTGCGCAGGTGCCTGACGAGCACGTCCGGGGCGAGCGCGGCGCGGGCGTGGCCCACGTGCGCGACGTCGTAGACGGTGGGACCGCAGCAGTAGACGCGCACCTCGCCGGCCCTTTTGGGGACCAGCTGGGTCAGCTTGCCGGTCATCGTGTCGTGGAGGCGTAGGCCGATCGCAGGCATCGCGTCCTCGTCTACCAGCACGCTCCGCGCCTGTCACGAGGGGGAACGCTGGCTCTCGTGTCCTCGAAGGCCGGCACGGCATGCGCATGGTAATGAAAACCCTTCATGCTGCCCCTTCGAGACCGCCTGCCAGTCCGGCGCCCGGCCTACGTCAACTGGCTGCTGATCATCACGAACATCGTCGTCTTCGTGTGGACGCAGGCGCTGATCTCGGTGGCCGGGCCCCGCGGGCAGGTGGCGCGGGCGCACGAGATGCTCATGGAGCACGGCCTCGTGCCTGCGCGGCTCATGCACGAGCCCGTCGAGGCCCTGCCGACGCTCTTCTCGAGCATGTTCATGCACGATCCGTCGGGCTGGGCGCACCTCGGCGGCAACATGCTCTACCTCTGGATCTTCGGCGACAACGTCGAGGACGCCATGGGCAGCCGCAGGTACGCGCTGTTCTACGTGCTCTGCGGGATCGCCGCGGCGATGGCGCAGGTGCTCGTCAACCCCGGCTCGGTCGTGCCGATGGTCGGCGCCTCGGGCGCGATCTCGGGTGTGCTCGCGGCGTACGGCTCGCTCTACCCGCGCTCGCCGATCACGGTGCTGAACCCGATCCTGCCCCTCTGGCTCTTCTTCGGCATCTTCCTCGAGCTGCCAGCCTGGCTGATCATCCTCGAGTATTTCGTGGTGAACCTCTTCAGCGGGCTCGGCTCGCTCGGCGGCACGGGCGGAGGCGTGGCGTTTTTCGCGCACCTCGGCGGCTTCGTCGCCGGCGCGCTCCTCATCCGCCTGTTCATCCGGGACAAGACCCCCCGCGAGCACGACCGCTGGACCCAGTTCCGCCCGCCCGCCCAGCGGCGCCGCTCCCCGTACGACCCGCGCCCGCCCTCGCCGCCCTCGCCCCGACGGCCCCACGGACGGGATCCTTGGGGTTGGTGAGAAGCGGATTACGCAGTTGTCACAGCATGGTCAGGTCGTCGGTTTCCGCCGGAGACATCTCGCACGGCGTGTTAGCTTCCGCCGCGCGATGGGATTGCCCTTTCGTCGCCCCCGAGCGCTGCTGCTCGGCCTCCTCCTCGCGCTCTCGGGCGTGGGCGCGTGCGCGGGGCCGAGCTTTACGGGCTCGGTGTACCGAGGGCGCGGCTACGCCTTCCGCGTGCCCACGCCGCCCTCGACGTGGAAGCAGATCGAGCTCGAAGGCGAGGCGCTCGCGTTCGAGGACACGGCGAACGACGCGCTGATCGCGGCCTCGGGCCGGTGCAAGGTGGACGGCGAGGACGTGCCGCTGCGTTCGCTCGTGCAGCACCTGTTCTTGCAGTTCACCGAGCGCGAGGTGCTGGTCGAGGAGGTCGTCCCGTTCGACGGGCGCGAGGCGCTGCACACGGTGGTGGCGGCGAAGCTCGACGGCGTGCCGCGGCAGTTCGACGTGTGGGTGCTGAAGAAGGACGGCTGCGTCTACGACCTCTACTGCATCGCCGATCCCGCGGGTTTCCCGGCCGCGGTGGGCCCGTTCCGCGCGTTCGTGAAGGGGTTCGCGACGGTGCCGGTCGATGAGTAACGCGCCCGTGAGTACACCCTCGAAGAAGCTGCCGGCGCTGCCGGAGCCGCCTTTCTGGGTGAAGCTGGCGCAGCGGGGATCGAACTTCCTCGTGCACCTCGGGCAGCTCGGGCGGATGACGGGCGAGACGTTCGCCGCGATGTTCAAGCGGCCGTTCGAGTTCCAGTCGACGCTCTACCAGATGGAGCAGCTCGGCATACGCTCGCTGGGGATCGCGTGCGCGACGGCGCTCTTCACGGGCATGGTGATGGCGGTGCAGTTCGCCTTCGGCCTGCAGAAGTTCGGCGGCATGGAGTACACGGGCCGCGTGATCGGGCTGTCGTTCTCGCGCGAGCTCGCGCCGACGCTGACGGCGGTGATCGTGGGAGGTCGGATCGGCTCGGGCATCGCGGCCGAGGTGGGGTCGATGGCGGTGACGGAGCAGATCGACGCGATCCGCGCGCTCGGGGCGGACCCGATGAAGAAGCTCGTGGTGCCGCGGTTGATCTCGTGCGTGATCGTGATGCCGGTGCTCGGGGCGCTGGCGCTCGTGATCGGCTTCTCGGGCGCGATGATGATCTGCGACTGGCAGTTCGGCATCCCGTGGGGGTTCTTCCTGCGCTCGGCGCTCGGCTCGATGCACTTCCGCGACTTCTGGATGGGGCTCATGAAGTGCCCGTTCTTCGGGGCGATCATCGCGCTCGTGGGCTGTCACTTCGGCATGATCACGCGCGGCGGGACCGAGGGCGTGGGGCAGTCGACGACGCGGGCGGTGGTGGGCGTGTCGATCTCGATCCTCGTGGCGGACTTCGTGCTGACGAAGCTGGGGTTCATCATTTTCGGCTGACGATCCCTCTTTGACGACCGGGCGCGATGAGAGACGATGCGCGCGTGGCGGAACGTATCGTGGTGAGCTTCCACGAGCCTTCGGGCTCGGCGGGGAGCTCCGGATCGGGCTATCTCGAGCGGTCGCTCTCGATCAAGAAGCGCGCAGAGGCCCATGGAGGCGCGCTGTGCGCGTGGAGCAGCGAGGCGTTCGCCTTCGACTTCCCCGCCGAGGCGCTCGACGAGGCGCTCGGGTTCACGCTCGAGCAAGTGGCCGAAGCGCAAGGACACGAGCCGCTGCGGATCGGCGTCGCGCAAGGCGAGATGCGAGCGCTCGGATCGCCGGAAGGGCTCGCGTGGGGCGAGCCGCTGAAGAAGGCGGAGCGGCTCGCGTTCCTCGCGCGGCCAGGCGAGGTGCTGCTCGATCCGGAGATCGCGGCGGTCGAGGCGGGTGATCTCGTGACGGCCGGCCTGCGCCGCGGTCGATGCGCGGACGGGACGATCGTGCGGGGGCAGCGGCTCGACATCTACGCGCCCCTGCGCGGCGACACGCTGCAGAACGTGTACAAGCTCGTGACCGCGCCGGCGTTCGTGGGTCGCGAGGAGGAGCTCGGCAAGCTCGCCGTGCCGCTCGGATGCGCAGGCCTCGTCCGCGCGGCGCCGGGCGCGGGCGGGACGCGGCTGCTTTTGGAGCTCGCGCACAGGCTCTCGCCCCCGCGATCGCTTCGGATCGCGCCGACGTTTTTGCCACGCGAGCCACTCGGGGCGCTGCGCAACGCGTTCGCGAGGTCGCTCGCGCGGGAAGAACCACCGGAGCTGCCGGAGGCGCTCGCGGCGGCGCTCGACAAGCTCCTGTCGGGGGAGGGGATCGACGTGCAACGCGCCGCGGAGCTCGTGGACGCGTGGCTCGCGCCGGTGGACGGGCGATCGGGGCTGCTCACGGTGGACGACGCGACGTCGATCGACATGGCCACGCTGGAGGTCGTGTCGCAGGCGATCCCGCCGCCGGGGTTCTTCCGGTCGGTCGTGCGGATCGACGTGGAGGAGGCGCTGCCCGAGGTGCTGTCGTCGATCCCCGTGGGCGCGGAGGTGACGCTGGGTCCGCTGCCGAAGGAGCAGGCCAGAGAGCTCGCGCGGGCGTTCTGCGGCCACGCGATCACGGAGAAGGCCGCGGCGCGATGGGCGCGGCTCGGCGAAGGGATGCCGCTCGGGATCCGCGAGGCGCTCGCCGAGGGGCTCGCGACGGGCGAGCTCAGGTGGCTCGGGGAGGTGGCCGAGCCGCGAGATCGGGTGAGCGGTCGAGGCGCGCCGGCGCCAGCGCAAGAGTGGATCACGCGGCGCGCGAGGTGGCTCGAGCCGGGGGAGATCGCGGCGCTCGTGGGGGTCGCGCTGCTCGGCGGGGATGCGCCGGACCAGATCGTGGACGCCGTGTCGACGCTGATGGGGGGCGCGGGCGCGCGCGTGGCGGCCGCAGAGGAGACGGTCGTCGGCGCGGCGTGGGCGTCGCGGCCGGAGGAAGGGTGGCTCGCGATCACGTCGAGGACCCAGGCGCGTGTGCTCATCGGGCTGCTCGACGAGGGGACGCGGGAGCTCTGGCACCGGATGGCCGGGCGCGTGCTCGAGCAAAACGTCGGGCCGCTCGGGCTCGCGGAGCCGGCGTATCACGCGGCGGTCGCGGGAGAGCGGGCCTCGGCGGCGGTGCTCGCGGCGGAGGCAGCGCTGGCCGCGGCAGGCGCGGGCCTGCGCAAGACGGCGGCGGCGCTGATCGAGGAGGCGAAGAGCCTCGATCCGGACGTGCAAGTGCCGGAGATCTCGGACGAGGGCGCGCTCCTCGAGGGCCCGCACGCCGAGGAGATGTCGATCGCGTCGATCATCGAGTCGATGGGGGAGGGGGGCTCGATGCGCGCGCTCGATCCGCCGTCGCCGTCGTCGATCGGCTCGCTCTCGCCCGACAGCCTGGGCGCGCGGAGCAGCAGCGTGGCGGCGTTCGGGCCTCGGACGAGGCCGTCGCTGGCGGAGGCGGTCGCCGCGCTCGGCGAGGATCCGGTCGCGGCCGAGGATCCCTCGGTGATGGCGGAGCGCCTGTCGAAGCTGCTGCGCGAGGCGCTCGTGGAAGGCGACGTCCAGACGCTGGAGGACATCCTCGTGCGGCTACGCGTGACCGGGGAGCGTGACGCGCTCGTCGAGCGGATGAGCGCGCTCGTCCTGCTCACGCGCGGCGAGCATGGAGATGCGCTGCGCAAGTTGAAGGAAGCGGCGGCGGCGGTGAGCTCGCCGCGCGCGCGCGCGGGCGCGCTCCTGTCGTACGGCATCGCGCTCGCCTCGGCGGGCGAGGTCGATCGCGCGCTGCACGAGACGCTCACGGCGCTGGCGCGGGCGCGCGAGGCCTCCGACGCGCGGGCCGAGCAAGCGTGCGCGCGGTTCCTCTCGTACCTGTCGTGGGTGATGGGCCAGCCCCAGGCGTCGACGGTCTGGGCCCGGGTCGCGCAGGCCTCCGGCGAGGCGCTCGGCGGTTGACAGCCCCGGGGCGTCGAGCAAAAGCGTTGCCCATGAGCGCGACCGTTCCCCCTTCCGCCGAGGCCGCGCGGGGGCGCGGCGCGCGCCTCCGGGTCGCGGCGCTCCTCGTGATCTCGGCGCTCGGCCTCGGGGTCGCGCTCGTGTCGTACTTCCGGTACGCCGCGGTCTGGCTGCGCCAGCCGCCGCGCCTCGACGCGTGCGCGCACGTCGCGCGGCGCTCGCTCCTGCAGGAGGAGCCGGTCACGGGCACGATCCCGCACATGACGCTCGAGGGGAGCATCGTGTACCTGCGGCCGAGCGAGGATCGGGCGGTGGGGTGCCTCGGGCGCATGTCGAGCTCGCTGGCGTCGGCCTTCGCGGCGGCGTTCGCCGAGCTCGAGCCCGCGGCCCGGGCGCGGGCGCTCGCGACGGCGATGAAGGACCACGTGCCGCAGGATCCTTCGGCCGATCGGGAGGCGATCTCGGCGTGGGTGATCGCGTCGGCGGCGATGCGCGCGTTACCCGAGACGCCCGAGACGACGGCCGCGCGGGACGAGATCAACCAGAGGAACGCGTGCCGCTTCAGGTTGCGCTCGACGTGCCCGACGCGGCCGCCGATCCCGATCGTGGTGTGGGCGGCGGGCGTCCCGTCGTCGCTCGGCCTGCTCTTCGGCGCGGGCCTCGGCGTACGCGCGCTCGTGCGCCTCGTGCAGCGGCGTCGGCGACGCAAGGCCGCCTGAGCGCGTCGCGCTCGTCAGTCGCCCTCGTCGAGCAGCCGCACGGCGCCCTCGATCGAGACGAGCTTGCCGACGAGGTAAAGCACGTCGTCCTCCCGGAGCGGCGCGCTCGGCGTGACGTCCTCGCAGAGCGAGCCGCCCCTGCGGATCGCCACCAGGCTCGCGCCGGTCTTGCGGCGTAGATCGAGGTCGAGCGGGCTCTTGCCACACGCGAACGATCCGCTCCGCACGAGGAACGTCTCGACCTTGAGCTCGCCGAGCTCGTGCAGCTCCGCGAGCGTGGGCCTCTGCAGCGTCGGCTTGCGCACGAAGAGCCCTTTGCTGTCGCGGCGCGCGACGTTCACGCGTTCGATGATCACGTTCCGCGGGACGGCGCGTCGGCGCAAGACGCGGGCGATCATCTCGAGCCCGGCCTCGAGCTCCTCGAAGACCACCTCGTCGGCGCCGAGATCGGCGAGCGCCCGGTCGGCGGCGATGTAGTGGGCGCGCACGAGCACGGGGATCTCCGGCGCGCTTCGCTTGGCGGCGGCCACGGCGCGGCGCGTGGCCTCGGGGTCGTTGATGAGCAGGACGAGCGCCGCGGCGTGCTCGACCCGCGCGTTCGCGAGCGCCTCGGGGCTCGTGACGTCCGCGTAATACGCAGGCTCGCCCGCCTCGCGCGCGGCGCGTACGGTCTCCGCGTTCAGCTCGAGCACGAGGTAGGGCACGTGGGTCTCGGCGAGCGCGCGCGCGAGCATCCTGCCGGCCACGCCGTAGCCGACGATGATCACGTGCTCCGAGAGCGCGCTGTGCTCGGGCATGGGCTCGTCGATGCCGCGCGCGCCGAGCAGCCGCTCGAGCGGCTTCAGGATCTTCTCCCCGGCGCGCACGCGCGGCGCGAGGTGCATGGCGAGGGGCGTGATGATCATGCTGAGCACGCCTGCCGCGAGGAGCGCTCGATCTTCGGCCGGCGTGATCAGCCCGTTGCGCTCGGCGAGCGTCGCGAGCACGAAGCCGAACTCGCCGAACTGCGCGAGCCCCACGCCGGCGAGCCAGGCGACGCGGGCGGGGAAGCGCATCGACAGGGCCGAGAGCGTCGCGATGAACCCTTTGCCGAGGACGAACGCGGCGAGGTAGAGGCCCACGGAGATCGGCTCTTCGACGAGCACGTGCACGTCGAGCAGCATGCCGAGCGAGACGAAGAACAGGCTCGTGAACGCGTGGCGCAGCGGCAGCACGTCGCCGATCGCGCGGTGCGCGTACTCGCTGCCCGCGAGCAAGATGCCCGCGAGGAACGCGCCGAGCGCCAGCGAGAGCCCGGCGAGCGAGGTGAGGAACGCCGTCGCGAGGCAGATGCCGAGCACGGCCATGAGGAAGAGCTCGCGGCTGCGCGCGCGGTCGACCATCGCGAAGAACCGCGGCACGAGCGAGCGAGCCACCACCACCGTGACCAGCACGAGCAGCGCAGCCTTGCCCAGCGCGAGCGCGAGGTCCCGCGTCGGATCGCCTCCGGACCGACCCGCGAGGATCGGGATCACGAGCACCATCGGCACGACGCAGAGGTCCTGGAAGATCAACGCGCCGACGATGAAGCGGCCGTGCGGCGCGTCGACCTCGCCGCGCTCGGCGAGCGTCCGCAGCACGAGCGCGGTGCTGGAGAGCGCGAACAAGAAGCCGAAGAGGACCCCGCGTGAGAAAGGTTCGCCCGCGACGCGCGCGCAGAGGACCGCCGCGAGGATCGTGAGGCCGACCTGGAGCGAGCCGCCGATCGTGACGGTCTTGGCGATCTGGCGCAGCCGTTCGAGCGAGAACTCGAGGCCGATGCCGAAGAGCAGGAGCACGACGCCGATCTCGGCGAGCGACTGGATGCGGTGCGCGTCGCTGAGCAGCCCGAAGCCCGTGGGGCCGAGGAAGGCGCCCGCGAGCAAGAGGCCCGCCACGGCGGGCAGACGCACGCGGCCGAGGAGGAGGACGACGACAACACCGACGATCGAGATGATCGCCAGGTCTCGAAGGATCGGGATCTGCTCCATGGTCCGCCGCCGCCGCCGCGGGACGCGGGATGCACGAAACGCGCGCGCCTCAGCGTGGGGGCGACGTCCCGCGGGCGAGCGCCTCGATCGCCGCGAGGTCTCGCGCCGCGGCATCGGGCGGGGCCGGCTTTCGAGGCCAGGCGAGCTCGAGCTCGCCGTCGAACCAGTACAGGTGCTGCGCGTCGACGTGGCCGTGCGCCCCGCCCACGGCCGCGAGCGCCACGAGCGCCTGCCCGAGCCGCTCGATCGTCGCCGCGTCGAGCGATCGCGGCGCATCGGCGAGCGCCTTGCCGAGCGGCGGAGCGACCCAGATCTCGCCGGCCGCGCGGTCCACGCGCAGCACCGTCGGCAGCGCGGGCGACCCGGCCCGCGCGAAGGCGCGCGCTTGCGCGAGCGAGGCCTCGTCCATCGGGATCACGAGCACCTCGCGGTCGAGCCATGCGTCGTGCCGCAGGCTCGCCATGTCGCGCCCGTCGCCGAGCGCGAGCGGCGGCCCGAGGCGATCACCTTGCTTCGGCGCGGCGGGACGTTCGCTCTCGTTCGTCGTGGTCCATCGCTTCGGCAGCGCCTCCGGCCAGCGGAGCGCCGAGAGCGCTCGCCGCGCTTCGAAGGCGTCCTCGGGCCTCCGATCCGGTTCTTCGGCGAGCAGCGTGGCCACGGCGGCGTCGTGCTCCGGACCGAGCTCGGGGTTCTTCTCGCTCGGCGCGGCACCGTGGAAGCGCCCGCGCACGGGCTCCGCGGCTTCTCCCGTGAGCAGCTCGTAAAGCACGGCGCCCACCGCGTAGAGATCACTCGTGATCCCTGCCGGACGGCCGAGCCTCTGCTCGGGCGACATGTACGCGTACGTGCCGATCGCGCCGGCCGTCGCCGTGCTCGACAGGTCGCCGAGGTGCGCCGCGCCGAAGTCCGAGAGCATCGCCGTCCCCGCGTCGTCGAAGAGCACGTTCGCGGGCTTCACGTCGCGGTGCAGGATCCCGAGCCGGTGCGCCTCGCCGAGCGCCGACAGGAGCAGGCAGGTGATCTCCGCGGCGCGCGCCGGCGCCATCGGCCCCTCGCGCATCTTGTCCGCGAGCGACCCGCCGCGCATGAACGCGAGCACCATCGCCGGCCCTTCGGGCACGTACTGATGCAGCGGCACCACGTTCGGGTGTCGCAGCCGCTCGAGCGCGCGCGCCTCGCGTTCGAAGCGTTGCAGCGCGTCGCGCCCCGCGCCCTCGACGAGCCCGCTGAAGATCTTCACCGCGACGCGCTCGCCGCTGATCCGATCCACCGCCTCGACGAGCCTCGCGTGCGCCGACTGCGCGATCTCGCGCGTCGTCTCGTAGCGCCCGAAGAGGACCACGCCTCCGGCGCGCCGCTCGTTTTTCCGGCCCGACGCCTTCGGCGCGTCCTTCGCCGGCGTCTCGTCGTGCACCCCGAGCCGCGCCATCTCCGCGCGCGCCTCCCGCGCCGCTTCGGCGAGCCCGACCTCCTCGAAGCACCGCGCGAGCAAGGGCAGCGCCGCGGCTCGCTCCGGCGCTGCGACGTCGATCTGCTGCAGCGCCTTGATCGCCCCCTCGGTCCGCCCGTGCCGCGCGAGCAGCGCGCCCAGCGCGAGCCGCGGCGCGGCCTCGTCCGGTCGCTGTCGGATCACGCTCTCCAGCGCGCGCGCCGCCTCCGCGGGTTGCCCCGCGCGCTCGAAGCTCTCGGCCGCGCGTAGCGCCTCGCCGGCCACGACGAACGCGCTCGCCGCCTCCGCGTGCTCGCCGAGCAACGCGTAGAGCGCCCCTGCGTACTTGCCGAACCCGCGCGACGCGAGATCCGACGCCGCGGCCAGCGCCACCTCGCGTGGCAGCCGCTCCGCGACCCGCGTGATCGCCTCCCGCGTCGTCGCCTCGTCCCCGCCGAGCGCGCCGAGCCGCGCTGCCCGCCGCGCGTCCCCCGCGAGCAACGCCTCCCGCGCCGCCCCCGCGAAATCACATGCCTCCTCGAGCCTGCGCGACGCCGCCGCGTGCGCCCGGGCCTCTTCTGCCGTCTCGCGCTCGTCGGGGTTCATCGCGGCTTCACCGCTGGTTTGGCCGGACAGATGTTCGTCAGGGCGACGCCGCCACGATCGTCGCGCGGACGACGACGGACAGATCGAACCGGAGCTCGCCCGCGTCGACGCCCGCGGCCGCGAAGCCGCCCTGGCGGATGCGGTGCACCGAGAGCGCGACCTGCGCGGGCAGCGCGCCCCACGTCTTCTTGCCGAGCACCGACTCGGGGATCACGCCCTCGCCCGAATCGTTGTAGGCGCAACGAACACCCGTGCCGCTCGGGTCCGTCAGGTCCACGTAGACGAGGTCGCCCACCGCGGGCGCTTCGCTCGCCGTCCAGCGCAGCGTCGCGGCCGCCTCCTCCTCGAGCAACAAGCCGTCCGCGAGCGCGGCTTCGCCGAGACGAACCTGCTCCGGCGCGCTCGGCGCGTCGGCCTCGATCGCGAACGGGTTCAGCGTCGCCGAGCCCGTGCTCTCGAGCACGTACCGCGCGGGCGCCGGCAGATCACTCTGCGCGTCGCGCGACGTGTAAAACACGCCCGAGACGAACGCGCCCACGTCCGGGAACGCGCGCGTCGCGAGGGGCATGCGGGTCGTGCCGGCCTGGATCGACAGGTCGCCCACGTCGAGCAGCTCGATCGTGCCGAGCCCGGCGAGCGCGTCCGCGTCCTCGGCCGCGGCGAACGGCGTGAGCGCCACGCACTCGCCCGCCGCCGGCAGCTCGAGCCACGATCCACCCACCACGCGCTCGGCCACCTCGGGATCCGCGCCGGACGCGAGGCGCATGAACTTCGCCGACACGTTCGTCTGGACGAACTCGCCCTCGGCGACGCTGCGTTCGACGAGGACGATCGCCTCGGTCGTGGACCCGGTCGCGCTCGCGACGTCGTCGGCCACGGGGGCCGAGCAACCGCCCACGACAACGCCGAGAGAGGCGAGGAGCGCGGGCAGCGGGACGTTCGAAGAGCGCATGATCGGCAGTCTATGGCGGGTCCTCGGGGCGGGCAAGCACATCACCCGAGGTCGCTCCCCTGCGCGCGATTTACGGCCAAAAATGGCCCGCCCGGGCTCAGAAGCCCACGACCAGGGCGCCCGCCGGGGTCAACGAGAACTGATCAAACGAGACGTCCGTGTCACCCAGGCTGCCGGAGACCGTGTGCCAGTCCCCGCCGACCTCCAGCGCCACGTGCACGTGGCGGAAGCCCAGCCGCAGCCCCGCCACCATCCCGACCCGGACGTGTTGTCCCGCGAGCGAGAGCGGCTTCGTCGCTGCCGGGTCGCTCGAGGCCATGCTCCCCCGCACCCAGGAGATCCCCGCCCGCGGGCCGATCCAGCCAGAATAAAGCTCCCCCGTGCTCCTCCACCCGAGGAGCAGCGGTACGTCGAGCCCCCCGCCCGTCCCGCCTGCGAGCCCGCCCTCCGTCCCCGACCTCGCCAGGATCAGCTCGCCGCCGAGCCCCGTCGAGAGCGTAACGCTCTTCGTCAACGTGAACGCGTGCCGTCCGTCCAGACGAACCGCCCGCCCCGAGTACGTGAGCCCCGCCTCGTTCGAGCCCGCGATGCCGACGCGGGCGCCCAACCAGGGCGCGACGGCGGGCGCGATCGCCAGGTCCTGGAGGGCCTGCTCGACGGGCGCCTCGGCCGTCCCGGGCGCGCCTGGGAGCGCGGCGAGGACGGGCCGGCCGGACAAACCCGCGCCTACCGTGACCTTGCCGGGCGAAAGGACGTGCGCGGGATGAAGGAGGGGCGCGCCGCCGCCGCAACCACCCAGGCCCAGCGCGCAAATCGCGAGGGCGAGCGGCCAGAGCTCGGGGCGGGCCGTGGGCGGGTGCACCTCGGGCGCGGCGCTCCTCGGGGTTACTTGCGGAAACGGGAGGGGAAGTCGTTCTTGGTGACGCGCGACTTGAGCTCGCCGTCGTCCGGGTGCAGGCGAGCGGCGCGGGTGATGAGCGCCTCCTCGGTCTCCACGCGCTTCGGGTCGGGCAAGCAGCACTCCACCGGACAAACAGCCTGGCAGGCCTCGTGATCGTAGAAGCCGACGCACTCGGTGCAGAGCTCGGGGTCGATCACGTAGATCTCGTCGCCCTCGCTGATCGCCTCGTTGGGGCACTCCGGCTCGCAAGCGCCGCAGTTGATGCAATCTTCGGTGATGTAAGTGGCCATGGGGTTGCTTGGTCCTCCGGGGGTGCGGTCCGGAATTTCCCGGTATCTAAAGGGCGGCGCCCCGGCTGTCAATTCGAGCCTTCCGTGCTCGACGAAGCCCGGGCTCCCGGGCCGCGCGCCCTCCAGAAAATGGGCGGGCAGGGAGCGGCGCCTCCATCCTGCATTCCCCCGGGCCATCCGTCCAGAGCTACCCCGCAGCGTGACGTCACGAGCCGCCGGTCGCCTCCGATCGGCCGGCAAATTCTGCGTCCAGCGCGCCGTCCGCGGCGCCCGGTTGCACGCCGGCCCGAGGCCCGTTAGTACGCTTGCCCTGCGATGCCCCGACTCCGCGTGATCACGCTCTGCCTCGCCGCCCTCGTCGCTGCGCTCGCCGGCTGCAAGCCGAAGATCGGGGACGACTGCACCAACTCGCTCGACTGCTCGCAGATCGGCGACCGCCTCTGCGACGCGAACCAGCCGGGCGGTTATTGCACCCTCTTCGCGTGCGAGCCCGACAAGTGCCCGGAGGGCGACGGGGTCTGCGTCGCGTTCTCCTCGGAGCTCGATCCGGCCTGTGGCCCCGCCGACGACGCGAGCTGGGGTCGCTTCGAACGGACCTTCTGCATGGCCGGCTGCGAGGACGACGGCGACTGCCGCGACGGCTACGAGTGCGCAAAGCCGTCCGAGCGCGCCGCGCGCATCATCGACTTCGAGCCACTCGCGCAGCGCATCTGCGTGGTGAAGATCCCCCCGCCGCCCGTGTCGACCGAGGTGCCGCAAATCTGCCTGCCCTCGACCGCGCCCGCCCCCCCGCCCCCCTACGTGCCCACGGGCGCAGGAGGCGGAGGTGGAGCCGGCGGTGCAGGCGGAGCGGGAGGCGCAGGAGGCGCAGGCGGAGCGGGAGGTGCCGGCGGCGCAGGCGGAGCGGGAGGCGCAGGCGGAGCGGGAGGTGCCGGCGGCGCAGGCGGAGCCGGAGGCGCAGGCGGAGGCGCAGGCGCGGGCGGAGCCGGAGGCGCGGGCGGCGGTCCCTGAGGTCTTTCCGGACCATCCGCGGGGCGTGCGCCGGCACCCGCCGTGCTAGCCTCGCCGCGCATGTTCCGGGCGCCTGCGTTACCTCGCACCCTCGACGCCGCCCTGCGCGACGTGGGCTCGTCCAAGCCCTCCGTGCGCGCGGACGCCGTGCGTGATCTCGTCCGCCACGCCGAGGACGCGCGTAGCCAGGTCGTGCGGGCCCTCGAGCGCGCGCTCTCCGATGAAGCCGCGACCGTCCGCTCGGCCGCCGCGCTCGGGCTCGCGGACGTGGGCGCGAACGAGGCGCTGCCCGCCTTGCTCGTCGCCATCGAGGACGACGACGTCCACGTCCGGCAGATGGCCCTGACGGCGCTCGGCGAGATCGGCGACTGCCGCGCCGCGCAGAGGCTCGCCCGCGCGCTCGAAGATGCCCGCGCCGAGGTCCGGTTCCAGGCGGTCATCGCCTACGCCCGCGTCTGCAAGGATCGAGCGTCCGTCGTCGAGGCGCTCGCCGCGCGCACGCGAGACGCCGACCCGCTCGTCTGCCACATCGCGCTGCGCATGGCCGAGGAGATCGGCGGCGGCGAGGGCGACCCCGCGGTGGATCCGATCCTCGTGGCGAGGGCGCGCGCCCTGCTCGAACACGCCTCGCCGACGGTGCGCGTCGCCGCCGCCGTGGTGCTCGCGCACAGCGGCGATCGGGCGGGGGCCAAGGTGCTCGCGTCCGTGGTGAACGGCTCGATCAAGACGGAGGACGCCGAGGACGAGGCGGCCGCCGTCGAGCTCGCGGGTTCGCTCGGACTGGAAGAGGCGCGCGTGGGGCTCGAGCGTCGGGCGTTCGGCGGCGCGTTTGGCCTCGGCCGCGACCGCTTCGCGTGGCACGCGCGTGTGGCGCTCGCGAGCATGGGCCACGCCCGCGCCACGCGTGAGATCACCGACGAGCTCGGCTCGTGGGATCGCAACAAGCGCACGCTCGCGGTCGCCGCTGTCGGTCGGGCGCGCATCCGCTCGGCCCGCGCGCTCGTCGCGGCCATGGAGGGGGATCCTTCGCGGGCCGATCCGCACGCCGTGAGCGAGGCCCTCCTCGCGCTCGCGGAGGACGAACCTGCATGAACGAGTCGAGAGATCCGAACGCCGTCCGCTTCGACCCGGCGTCCGGCGCCGATCACGTCGAGAGCTACTTCCTCAAGGCGAACGACCCTTCGGGCGAACGCGCGCTCTGGATCAAGGCCACGATCTTCGCCTCCGCGCGCGAACCCGGGCGACCCCTCGCCGAGGGCTGGGCGATCGCCTTCGATCGTCGCGGCGGGACGAGCAAACACGTCGCGGTCAAGCACGTGCTCCCCTTCTCGGACGCGCTCTTCGGCGCGGAGGGCCTCGACATCGCCTGGAGCATCGCGGGCTCGGACGACCGCATGCGCATCCGGCCCGGCGACACGCACGGGCGCATCACGCGGCGCGAACACTCGATCCGCTGGGACCTTCGATTCGACGGCGAAGCGCGCCCGTTCGTCCCCTTCCCGCACCCCGCGATGTACCGCGGCAAGTTCCCGAAATCGAAGACCCTCACCCCGTACCCCGACCTCGTCTTCTCCGGCGAGGTCGACGTCGACGGCGAGCGCTGGGACCTCTCTGGTTGGCGCGGCATGCAGGGGCACAACTGGGGCCGTGGGCACGCCGATCTTTATGCCTGGTGCCACGTCAACACCTGGGAGAGCGAAGCGGACCTGACCGTCGAAGCTCTCTCCGGCCGCGTCCGCGTGGGCCCTGTGCTCACGCCGCTCGTCACCCTCGTCTGCGCGCGTTTCCGCGGCGTGACCTACACCTGGAACGGCCCGCTCGAGATCGCGCGCGCGCACGGCGACGTCGGCCTGCGTCGCTACAGCTTCTCCGCCGAGGGCCACGCGGCGCGCATCGAGGGCACCTTCGAGGCCGAGACCGACGACATGGTGGGCCTCTACTACCCGAACCCCGACGGCCCCATGACCTACTGCCTGAACAGCAAGCTCGCGCGCGCCCATCTGCGCTTCGAGGCCGCGGGCAGGCCGCCCGTCGTCGTGAAGAGCCACGCGGCCGCGCTCGAGATCGGCACGCGCGACGCCGACCACGGCGTGAGGATGCACGTATGAACGACGTTTTCACCGAGGCCGATCTGGCCCCCGATCCGCAGGAAAAGTGGGCGCATATCGCCTCGATCGTCGACCGCGTCGCGGCCCTCGTCGCCGTCCTCGCGGGCGGCGTGTACATCGGCGGCATGGTCGCGCTCGGCGCTTGCGCGGCGCCCGCCGTCTTCGCCCTCGCCCCCGCGCCTTTCTCGGGCAACGCGATGGGCGCGGCCTTCGCGCGTTTCGACAAGATCGCCCTCGGCGCGGCCCTCTGCGTGCTCGCCGCCGAGGTCGCGAGGACCGTCGCCGCGCGTCGCCGCGGCCGCACGATCCTCTCGCGCCTCCGCCGCTCCTGCACCCTCTTCATGGCCGTCTCCGCGGCCTACGTCGGTTTGTCGCTCACGCCGCGTATCAACGACCTGCATCGCCAAGGCGTGCGCCGCGATGGTACGCCGCAGGGACAGGTCCTCGAGCTCGTGCACCAGCGCGCGGAGCTCTTTGGCAAGATCGGCACGGGGATGGCTCTCGGCCTCGTCGCGCTCACCATCTTCACCATCCAGCCGCGCAGGCCGGACGACGAGGAAGATGACGAAGAGGCGGTCGCGCCCTTGCCGCCGGGCCCTCGCGACGGCTGAAGCGAGGCGGTCTGGCTGGGCGGACCGGCTGGCCCTTCCGTGGCTCTCCAGGTATGATTCGGCCTTCTGGAAGGCGAGGTTTGCTGCCCGTCACGCGGGTGGCCTGGTCTTTCTTTTCGTTCGCGTGGAGGCGGCCGATGAACATGAAGAGCGCATGGTGGGTCTTCGCGACCCTTGGATTGAGCCTCGGGCTCACGGTCAACAGCGTGGGCTGCGGAGACAGCAGCGGGACCGGCGGCAGCGGCGGGACGGCCGGTGAGGGCGGCGCTGGCGGCGGCACGGGCGGCACCGGCGCCGTGGGCAGCAGCGGCACGGGTGGCACGGTCGATTCGGGCGATTGGCTCGCCTTGCCTTGTACGACCGACGCCGAGTGCGCCCCTGGCACCTGCTACCTGGCGGACAAGGACGACCCGGTCTTCGGCGGCGGCCCGCAGGGCGGTTACTGCAGCAAGCCCTGCCAGAAGAGCGGCGATTGCCCGGGCGTCGGCACCATCTGTTACAAGGGCGCGGGCGGCAACGCGGCCGAGGGTCGTTGCCTCGCCTCGTGCGAGGTCGGCAATCCTCCGCTCCAGTCCCTCGCCGACCCGCTCGATCCCTTCAAGTGCCAGGGCCGCGAGGAGCTCGGCTGCGTCCGGCTCTCGGCCGGCGACGTCTGCTCCCCCGCGTGTTTGAACGACGAGGCCTGCGGCGAGGGCCGCATCTGCGATCTCGCGCGGGGCGTCTGCGTCACCGACATCACGCCCGGCAAGGATTTCGGCGCGCTCTGCAATCCGACGGCGGCCCCGGACGAGTGTGGCAATGGCTCGTGTATCGGCGGCCTCTCGGAGATGAAGGGCTTCTGCTCGGGCCTCTGCACCCTCGGCGGCTCCCTGAACGCCGGTGATTGCGGCGGCCTCGAGAACGGCCTTTGTGTCCTCTCGCCGGTCGTCCAGGGCTGCACCCCCGGCCCCGACACCAACTGCACGGGCCCCGGCGACCTCGGGTTCTGCACGAATAGCTGCACCTCGCACGAGGACTGCGTCGCCCCCGACTTCTGGTGCTGGGGCATCATCCAGGGCAACCCGGCCAACGTCGGTTACTGCCTGCCGATGCCCAAGTGCGACATGGGTGGCCAGATGGATTGCGGCAACGCGCAGAACGGCCTGACCTGCACCGACACGGTGCACGGCAAGTACTGCATCGACGCCGACTACCCGCTCGGCGCGCTCGGCGGCGGCGGCGCTGGCGGCGCTGGCGGCGCTGGCGGAATGGGCGGCGGCGGCGGCATGGGCGGCGGCGGCGGCATGGGCGGCGCCGGTGGCATGGGCGGCGCTGGTGGCATGGGCGGCGCTGGTGGTGCCGGCGGCATGGGCGGCGCGGGCGGCATGGGCGGCATGCCCTGATCCCTCGCTTGCGCTGACGCGCGTGGACGAGGCCGCGGCGGGTTTGCTGCGGCCTCTTCCTTTTCGAAGCCTCGACGTGGCTCGTGGTATCGTCGCGGCATGTCGCCGATCCGCTTGCTTTCTCTCGTCCTCGTCTCGCTCTCGGCTGGGCTTTTCCTGGGTTGTCCGGGCACGGACGGCGACAACGACCCGAGCGGCACGGCGGGCACGGGGGGCGTCGGCGGCGCGGGCGGCGCGGGTGGCGCGGGTGGCGTCGGTGGTATCGGCGGCGCGGGCGGCATGACCACCTCGTCGACGGGCGCCGGCGGCACGCCCACGTGCACCGATTACAGCGACGTCCCCGAGGTCGACTGCAATCTGCTCGCGCAGGACTGCGAAGACCCGAACGCGTCCTGCCGGCCGAGCCTCGACGGGACGGCCACGGTCTGCGAGGGCGGCGCGGGCATCAAGGGCGTCGGCGCGCCCTGCACGCAGACCCCTTCGGGCCTCGGCGAATGCGGCGTCGGCCTCTATTGCGTCTTCGGCTTCTGCTCGCCGATCTGCTGCCAGAGCGCGCCCGAGCAGTTCTGCGGCAGCGCCCAGTGCAACGTCTACCGCTCGTACGGGCAGAGCCGGCTCTGGCTCTGCAACTTCGCCAAGTCCTGCACGCTCTTCGACGGGAAAGAGTGCCCCGACGGGCACCAGTGCCGCCTGAGCATCGTCAACCAGGACCTCTCGCTCTGCGCGCCCCTCGCGGGCGCGGGCGTCGCGGAGGGCGAGGCCTGCGACGACCTCAACGACTGCGGCGCGAACCAGCGCTGCGAGGCCCAGATTTGCCGCTACACCTGCCTCGTCGACGGCGCGCAGAACCTCGCGCCGGGCTCGGGCGGCTGCCCCACGGGCCAGACGTGCAACCCGCTCCCGGGGACGACGACGTACGGGTTCTGCAGCCCTTGAGGTGTTGACCCTCTACACCTGGGCCGTTTCGCGCTAGGTTTGCCCGCATGCACGAACACGACGTCGAGGCCCGACGGGTGGCCTCGCAGGCGCCCGAGGCGCCGGCTCCCCGCGCCGACGAGGCTCCGGATCTGGGGCTCTTCCGCGTGCTGCGTGACGACGGCAGCGCCGATCCCGAGACCGATCCGGCCCTCGCCCCGCACGTGCTGCTCCGCGCCTACCGCGAGATGAAGCGCGTGCGCCTCATCGACACGCGCATGATGCTCCTGCAGCGCCAGGGCCGCGTCCACTTCGCGGGCGAGTGTCGCGGCCAGGAGGCAACGTCCATCGCCACGGGCCTCGTGCTCGAGCGTGACGACTGGGTGTTCCCCGCCCTGCGCGAGAGCGCCATCATGCTCGTGCGAGGCTTCCCGCTCCGCGCCTACATCGCCCAGTATTTCGGCAACGCCGGCGACGTCCTCAAGGGCCGGCAGATGCCCTCGCACATGAGCGGCCGCGCCGTGAACCAGGTCGCCTGGTCGAGCTGCATGGCGACGCAGCTCCCGCACGCCGTCGGCGCCGCCTGGGCCGCCAAGATGCGCAAGGACAAAGCCGTCGTCGTCGGCTTCGTCGGCGACGGCGGCACGAGCGAGCCCGATTTCCACAACGCGCTGAACTTCGCGGGCGTCTTCAAGGTCCCCTGCGTCCTGGTTTGTCAAAACAACCACTGGGCGATCAGCGTCCCTTCGGCCCGGCAGACGGCGTCGGCCACGTTCGCGGTGAAGGGCCGCGCGTACGGCGTCCCTTCGGTGCGCGTGGACGGCAACGACGTGCTCGCGCTCCATCGCGTGGTCGGCGACGCCGTCGCGCGCGCGCGGAGCGGCGGCGGGCCCACGTTCATCGAGAGCGTGACCTACCGCATGGGCGCGCACTCTTCGAGCGACGATCCCACGCGGTACCGCTCGCAGGAGGAGGTCGACATGTGGGCGCAGCGCGACCCGATCGCGCGCCTGCGCCGCCACCTCGTGCAACGCGGCCTGCTCGACGAGGCTGAAGAGGCGGCGATGGAGGAGGGGCTCATGGCCGAGATCAGCGCGGCGATCCAGGAGGTCGAGGCGCTCGGCCCGCCCGCGCGCGAGACGCTCTTCGACGACGTCTACGCCGAGCTGCCGTGGCACCTGGCCGAACAAAGGGCCGAGGTCCTCTCCAGCCCGCCGTTTGCGACGGGGGGGCCCGAGAGCCCCCCCAAACCCCCCGGCGTCGCGAGCGGCCGCGGGCACTGACCCCCCTGGTCGGCCTCTTTTTCCGACCCCACCTCTCTCGCGACATGGTAATCCGCGCCCGTCGGGGGCTGTCGGCCCGCGTTCTAGAATGGAGAATCGGATGATGAAGACCTACGACGCGATCGTCATCGGCGGCGGCCCCGGCGGCTACGTCTGCGCGATTCGGCTCGGCCAGCTCAAGCAAAAGACCCTCTGCATCGAGAAGGAAGAGGTCGGCGGCGTCTGCCTCAACTGGGGCTGCATCCCGTCGAAGGCGCTCATCGCCGCGGCCCACACCTACGAGAAGATGCACTCGATGGGCACGATGGGCATCAAGGTCGGCTCGGTCGAGCACGACCCGAACGCGATGCAGGACTGGAAAGAGGGCATCGTCAAGCGCCTCACGGGCGGCGTGCGAGGCCTGCTCAAGTCGAACGGCGCCGACCTCATGGCCGGCACGGCGAAGATCGTCTCGCCGAACCGCGTCGAGGTGACGAAGGCCGACGGCTCGGTCGAGACGATCGAGGCGACGAAGGGCATCGTGCTCGCGACGGGCTCGTCGACCATCGAGATCCCGAGCTTCAAGTTCGACGGCAAGCAGATCATCGGCGCGAAGGAGGCCGTCAGCCTGCGTGAGGTCCCGAAGCGGATGCTCGTCATCGGCGGCGGCGTGATCGGGCTCGAGCTCGGCATGGTCTACCAGGCCTTCGGCGCCGAGCTCGTCGTCGTCGAGGCGCTGCCGACGCTGCTCACGGGCGTCGATCAGGACTGCGTGAAGGTCGTCGAGCGCCGCATCCAGAAGCGCGGCGGCAAGATCTACAAGAACGCCAAGGCCATGGGCTACGAGAAGCAGGCCGACGGCTCGCTCGCCGTGAAGATCGACATCGAGGGCAAGCCCGAGACGATCGTCACGGACATGGTCCTCGTCGCGGTCGGCATGCGCCCGAACTCGCGCGGCATCGGCCTCGAGAACGTGGGCGTGAACGTCGACAAGCGTGGGTTCGTCCCGGCGGACGAGTTCGGCCGGACGAACGTGCCTTCGATCTACTCCATCGGCGACCTCTCGGGCCCGCCCATGCTCGCGCACAAGGCCTCGAAGGAGGGTGAGATCATCGCGGAGGTCATCGCGGGCCACAAGGCGGCGAAGGACTGGGCTTGCATCCCGGGCGCGATCTTCACCGACCCCGAGATCGCGACCGCGGGCCTGACGGCCGAGGAGGCGCAGGCGAAGGGCATCGAGGTCACGGTCGGCAAGTTCCCGTTCGCCGCGCTCGGCAAGGCGATGGCGATGATGGAGACCGACGGCTTCGTGAAGGTCGTGACCGACAAGAAGACGAAGCAGGTGCTCGGCGTGCACATCGTCGGCCCCGAGGCGAGCACGATGATCAGCGAGGGCGCGCTCGCGCTCGAGATGGCCGCGTTCGCCGAGGACCTCGCGCTCACGATCCACCCGCACCCGACGCTCGGCGAGGCGTTCATGGAAGCGGCGGCGCACGCGATGGGCGCCGCGGTCCACATCGTCAACCGCTGAGCTTCAGCCCTCCGCCCCTCTCCGCTCGAAGCACTCCTCCGGCACCCGCTGCTTCTTCCGCGTGACGCGTGTCGCCTCCACGAAGGCCGCCGTCACCGGATCGTGGTAGCCGCTCGCCCCGCGCAGATCCGGCACGATCGCCTGGTAATGCCGCACGATCCTCCCCATCAGGATCTCGCGCATCCACTTGCCCACCATCGACGAGAGCGCGACGAGCAGATCCGTCGCGTCGCCATCCCGCACGAACGCGATCTCTCCGACCCCGGGGAAGTGGTACGCGCTCCTCGCCCGCGACTCCTCCAGCACCACGTGCATCCGCCCCCCGAGCGGCCCGAACGCGCCGCCGTACTTCCCGAACCCGCCCACCTTCCCGCAGACCGCGCGCACGTCCTCGCCTGCGTCCTTCCGCATCAACAGGATGAGCCGCTCCATCGCGTGCAGGTCCATCACGAACCGGTTCTTCCCCGCCGCGAGCCCGTCGTTCAGCCGCTTCGCGCAGAGCACCTCGCTCCGCACGGACACGATCGTCACGCCCTTCTTCTCCAGCCGATCGAGGTCCTTGTGGATCATCCCCACGAGCTCCGCGGGCGCCGTGAACGCCTCGCCCGTCGCTCCCCAGCACTGCGCCTCCACGTGCGGCGGACACATCGCGCGTAGCTCTGCCCGGTCCTCGCTCGTGATCGCGTGCGCGAGCTCGTCCGGGTTCGTGGCCGCCGCCGCGCGCCCTCCGCCTCGCTCCACCAGCGCGCGCGCCCACGCCTCCGCGAGCCCCACGTCGCCGTAGGCCACCATCGCCTTCGAGTCCCCCAGCCGCTCGGCCAGGCCTCCTCGTGGCTTCCGCCCCACGATCGCCGCGCCCTCCTCGGTCACCCGCGCCATCACCGCCGTGACCAGCATCGGCCCGAGCCGAGGCCCGAGGCCGTTTTCGTCCGCGCCGATGCGGAAGCTCGCCGTCGCCTTCTCCATCGCGCCGGCTTTTGCCATGAACGGAGCGCCGTGTCATCGCGGTCACGACGTGCTCGTTCACCCCTTTTCGCCTGGCTTGGCGTATCCTACATGGACCCTGATGCGCATCGGCGGGCGAGCGGGCCGGTTCCTGGGTGCCTTCGTGGGGGCTTTTGCGGCCTTCCTGTCTGCTTGTGCGCGTCCCGCGCTCACCCGCGACGGCCAGGTCGTCTTCGCGCCTTCCGGCGGCCGCCGCGGCGCCTCCGTCATCACCGCGAACGGCGTCGAGTTCATGGACGCCACCGAGCAACCCAAGCCCGTCGTTCGTCGCAGCCCGAACGACCCGTGGACCCCGCCCACGGGCTTCCTCGTCCCCAAGGACGGCATCTGGCGCAAGACCTCGAGCCCCGTCGCCCTCCAGGGCCGCGGCCTCGCCGTCGTCGTTCGATCGAGCGACTCGCTCGTCCCGAGCTGGGGCGGGGAGGTCCTCCTCCGCATCGACGCCATCGCCCCGGCCGACGCGTTCCCCGCCGCCAAACCCTCCGTGCGCGAGCCTCGCCGCCTCGCCATCGTGCTCGACGGCCGAAACCCCAACACCGCGCCCCTCGCGCGTGTCGCCCTCGACGACCTCGGGAACAGGGATCGCGTCGCCATCATCGACGCCTCCGGCCCGCGTGTCGTCGTCCCTGCCTTGCCTGGCTCGCATCGCACCTTGCTCGACGGCGCGATCACGCGTGTCCTCGAGCGCCCTCGTGGCGGCGCGGCCGTCGCGAACACGCGCGACCTCGCGGGCGCGCTCGCCCTCGCGCGAGGGTTCGTCGGCGTGAAGGTCGCCGAAGGTGGTGCCCTCCCTCCCGCGGGGCAGGTCCTCGTCTTGAGTGATGGCATCGGCGTCGCGCAGGCGGGCCTTCGGCTCGCGAACGAGGTCGCCACGCTTCGCCGCGCGGGCGTGCGCATCTCGGCCGTCGGCACGCCCGATCGCCTCGACGCCTCGCACCTCGCGCCCCTCGGCGACGACGTCTACGCGGGCGGCAGCTTCGCCGATCGCGAGGACGCCGTCGCGGAGCTCGTCCCTCCGCCTGGCGACGTCGTGCTCGAGGACGTCGAGCTCACCGTGCACTCCGTCCCTGCGCCCGTCCGTGTCCTCGAGGTCTCGGGTGGGCTCGCGGCGCTCGCGCTCGATCGCGATCGCCTCCTGCTCGGCGACCTCTACGCGGGTGAAGCGCGCACCGAGATCGCCCGCGTCGCCATGCCCGTGTGGGTCCCGGGCGAGCCCTGCGAGATCACCGTCTCGGCGCGTTACCGTGATGCGGCCACGGGCACCTGGCATACGGCCACGCGCACCATCCATGCTCGTTACGACGACGACGTCGAGCGCATCGCCAGCGCGCGGCATGGCGACGTCATCGCGTATGCCTCGGCGCTCGCCATGGTCCGGAGGCTCGGCCGCATCTTCCAGGGCAGCCGCTTCGACGACCTCGGCGGCCTCCGCCCCGTCGTCACCCTCCAGGCTGACTCCCTCGCCGCCCTCTCCCGATCGAGCCGCGACCCCGCGCTCGGCGCGCAGGCCGAGGTCCTGCGCACGTTGCTCGGCGCGATCGAGGATTGACCGCGCTCACCGGCTGAGAATGGTATTCAGCGACAAACGTCGCCCGGACCATCTGCCACGGTGAAACACTTCTTTCCGGACGGGCATCCGTCGTTGGGTTCGCCGCGCCGGCAGCGGACGACGCACTCGTGGAACATCGGCCCGCGTGGCCCTGCGATCCCGTAATACGACGCGCACGACTCGCCGGCGCCGCACGTCCTGCCTCCGCACGACCCGCTCGGCTGCGTCGGCGAGGCTGCGGCTGCTTCGTTCGTCGGGTTCACCGTCGGGGCCGGGGTCCCTCCCACCGTGGTCGGCGGGTTCGCGAGGGGCGTCGTGGTCGTCGGGGCCGGGGGCTTCGCCGCTTGCTCGGGCGTGGTGGCCGACGGCGTTCCGCTCGGCGTCGCCTCCGACGTGTTGCCCGTCCCCGTGGGGGCGTCGGGCGGCTGCGCGCCGCCATTGCAGGCCGAGAGGACCAGGATCGCCGCGATCGAACCGAGGAGACGCATAGGGACCACGAGCTTAGCAGAACCGCCCGGCCCGTGACCATCACGCGCCGTGACATCCCCCACGCCGCGCCGCTACCATCCTCTCCGTGCAACGCTTTCGCCTTCTCCTCGCCCTCTCGACCTCGCTCCTCCTCGCTTGTGGCTCGACCGACCCGCCGGCCGCGCTCCCCGACGCGCCTCGTTGCGAGATTGCGCTCCCTGCGCCCGAAGATCATCGCCTCGTGACCGACGGCGCCCTCCTTCGTGATGCCCTCGGCCGCGTCGTCTTCCTTCGTGGCGTCAACGCGGGCGGCCGCAGCAAGTTCGCGCCCTTCGTCCCCTTCGATTTCGAGCCCACCGAGGCTGGCTTCCAGGAGGCGCTCGATCGGTACCTCGATCGCGCTGCCTCCTTTGGTGTCTCCGCGCTCCGCGTCCCGTTTGTCTGGGCCGCCGTCGAGCCCACGCCGGGCATGGACGACGAGACCTTCCTCGCTCGGTACGACGCCCTGCTCGACGGCGCCTGGAAACGCCGCATCTGGACGATCATCGATTTCCACCAGGACATCTATTCTGACATCTACTGCGGCAGCGGCTTCCCTGGCTGGACCGTCCCCGGGCCGAACCCCGAGCCGCGCCACGATTGCCCCGACTGGTTCATCAAATACTCCCAGGACGAGGACGTGCGCGCCGCGTTCGACGCGTTCTGGTCCGACGAACATGGCGCCCGCACGGCGTATCGCGCGCTCTGGGAGCGCGTCGCCGCCCGCCACGCGGGCCGCCCGGGCGTCCTCGGCTACGAGCCCATCAACGAGCCCCACCAGGGCACCGCCGACCTGAAGACCTGGGAGAAGACCGTCCTCACGCCATTCTACACCGAAATGGCCGCCCTGATCCGGGCGAAGGACCCGACGGCGCTCGTCTTCTTCGACGCCACCGGCACCGACGCCATCGGCGCCTTCACGTACCTCGACAAACCGGAAGGCGAGGGCCTCGTCTTCGCCCCGCACTGGTACGACTATGTCGCGCTCTTCGGCGGCGTCCCGTCTCCTTCGAATGCGGCGGACGCGATGGCGAGATGGGCCGACAAGGGCCGCGAATGGAACATGCCCGTCCTCGTCGGCGAGTCGGGCGCGTCCTGGGAAATCGAGAACCTCGGCGAGTTCGTCACGGGCCTCTACGACGCCATGGACGAAAACGCCCTCCATTTCACGTACTGGGAGTACAGCGATTCGAAGGAGGGCTGGAACGAGGAGGACCTCTCCCTCGTCGATTACGAAGGCCAGGAGGTCACGGCCATGACCACGGCCCTCGTGCGCCCCTATCCCCGCGCCGTCGCCGGCGAGGCGCCGTCGTTCCGCCATGACGCCGCTGCGCGCCGGTTCGTCCTCGCCTACGACGCGCCCGTGGAGGACGGCGTCACCGAGATCGTCGTCCCCGAGCGGAGTTACCCCGAGGGCTACCGCGTCGAGCTCTCGAACGGCTGCGTCGACACCACGCGCCCCGGACTCTTGCTCGTCCGCCCTTCCGCGGGCCAGACCCGCGTCGAACTCTCGGTCGTCCCGCGCTGAAACAAGACGCAGCAGGCAAACAAAATCCCCCTCTCCCGCGGGCGGGAGAGGGGGTTTGGGGGTGAGGTCCTACTTCTTCACGCTCTGCAGCGCTTCCTGAATCCCGTACACCTGATCCGCGCCCGCCGGCACCTGCAGGCTCGATCCCTTGAAATCGTCGCCCACCGGCTCGATCGGCCCGCCCAGGCATTGCGCCAGGAACGTCTCCGCCACGGCATTGAAGCTCATCCGGTTCTCCGGCCGCGCGAACCCGTGCCCCTCGTCCGGATACAGCACGTACGTCACAGGGATGTTCTTCGCCTGCATCGCCTTCACGATCTGATCACTCTCCGCCTGCTTCACGCGCGGATCGTTCGCGCCCTGCCCGATGAGCAGCGGCTTCTTGATCTTGTCCACGTGCGAGAGCGGGCTCCGCGCCTCGAGCTGCTTCGCGCCTTCGGGCGTGTTCGGATCGCCCATTCGCTTGTGGAACGTCGCCACCATCGGCGCCCAGTACGGCGGGATCGTCGCGAGCAGCGTCTTCAGGTTCGACGGCCCCACGATGTCCACGCCGCAGGCGAACTGGTCCGGCGTGAACGTCAGCCCCACGAGCGTCGCGTACCCGCCGTAGCTCCCGCCCATGATCGCCACCTTCGCGGGATCGGCGACCTTCGAGTCCACCGACCATTTCACCGCGTCGATCAGGTCGTCGTGCATCTTGCCGGCCCACTCGTTGTTCGCCGCGTTCAGGAACTTCTTCCCGAACCCGGTCGAGCCCCGGTAGTTCACGCTGAGCACCGCATACCCGCGGTTCGCCAGCCACTGGTGCATCGGGTTCAGGCCCCAGTTGTCCCGCGCCCACGGCCCGCCGTGCACGAGGAGCACCATCGACAACGGTTTGTCAGGGCGCGCGTCCCCGTCCGGATCCGACGCCTTCGGCAGCGTCAAATAACTCACGAGCTCGAGCCCGTCGCGCGCCTTGATCACCACGGGGTGCATCTTCGCGAGCGGCTTGCCTTCGAGCGCCTTCAGGTTCGAGAACAGGAACTCCGTCTTCTTCTTGTCGCGGTCGTACCGGTAATACTTCACCGGCCCGTCCGAGGGCACGAGCGCCACGAGCCAGCGCTTGTCGTCGAGCGTCCGGCTGAGCACCATGATCTCCCCCTCGCCGAGCTTGCCGAGCAGCTCCAGGTCCGGCTGGATCGACTTGTCGACCGCCTGCCACGTCGGCCTCTCGTAGACCGCCGCCGCCGCCTGGACCTTCCCGGTCTTCGGGTGGCCCATGAAGCGCTGCACGTCCGCCTTCGGGTGCTCGACGAGCAGCTTCGGCTTCTTCGACGCGAAATCGACCTCGAAGAGCGCCGCCGTGTTCCGCCCGCGGCTGTCGACCAGGTAGAGCGTCTTGCCCGTCGCGTCGAAGCCCACCGGGTTCGTCGTCTCCGCGTCCTCGAAGGGCACGGTCAGGTACGGCTCCGGGTCCTTGCCCTTCTCCTTCGGCTTCGCGGACGGGTCGATGAACACGTCGCCGCCGTCGGGCGCCTTTCGCATCGCCAGGCGCACCTTGAAATCGTCGTCCGCGAGGACACCCGCGAAGTTGCCCTCGTTCTTGAAGACGAGCTTCTTGTCCCCGGTCTTGATGTTGATCCGGTAGATGTTGTGCACCTTCTTGTCGCGGTCGTTCATCCCGACGAGCACCTCGCCCGGGATCTTCGACGACACGCCCTCGATGCGCGCGGCGATCCCGTCGATCGGCGTGAGGTCCTTCGTCTCGCCCTTCTTCAGGTCGACCGCGTAGACGTGCCAGTTCTCGTCGCCGCCCTTGTCCTGCACGTAGAGCACGTGGTCGTTCGTGTAGGCCCAGAAATACCGGCGGATCCCGCGCACCTTGTCGGCCGTCACGGGCTTGGCCTTCGAGGGATCGTCGGCCGGGCCCACCCACACGTTCAGGACCCCGTCCACGGGCGCGAGGAACGAGATCTGCTTGCCGTCGTGGCTGAGCTGCGGGCTCGCGCGGTCCGGGTTGCCGAAGAGCACGTCGCGCGGGATGAGCGACGTATCCACCCGCGGCGCGGCTGGCGCCTTCGTCGCGGGCGCGGCGGCCGGGGGCGGCGTCGCGTCGGCCGTGCCCCCCGGCGGCGGGGGCGGCGGCGTCTCGGGCGGCGGAAACTCCGTCGTCTCCGCGCAAGCGGCGACGCCGACGAGCAGCGAAAGGACGAACGACAGGCCGATCTTCTTCGCGAGTACCATCGGGAAAACTCCTTCGTGCGTGTGTACCCCGTGGTGGACGCTCCCCCCGGGTGCGTGTGAACGGCGCTTTCATACTCCAAAAATCGGCCGGCCGTTCAGAACATCGCTCGGGAAAATTTCCGTTTGAGATCAAAGTAATTTGTGCAACGTTGTCGAGAACTTGCGGCCGGAGGTCTTGCCAGTCGGCGGTCCTGGCTTAGGGGAAGCTCGTCCGGACCTGGCCATGACGAACCCCGACCTCCTCCTCCGCGAAAGCTGCGTCCCCTCGGATCGCGTGCGCCTGGCGAACGACCGTGACCTCCGGCCCGACGGCGATTTCGTGCTCTACTGGATGACGGCGGCGCGGCGCACCCATTTCAACTTCGGCCTCGAGCGCGCCGCTGCGTGGGCGCGTGCCCTCGGCCGCCCCCTCGTCGTCCTCGAAGCCCTGCGCGTCGGTTACCTCCACGCGAGTGATCGTCTCCACGCGTTCGTCCTCCGGGGCATGGCCGACAATGCCCGCCGCCTCGCCGCGGCCGGCGTCGTCCACCACGCCTACGTCGAACCTCGGCCCGGGGCGGGCAAAGGCCTCGTCGCCGCGCTCGCCGGCCGCGCGTGCCTCGTCGTCACCGACGACTATCCCACGTTTTTCCTGCCCCGCATGATCGCCGCCGCCGCGAAGCAGATCCCCGTCCGCTTCGAGCAGGTCGATTCGAACGGCCTCTTGCCCATCCACGCCCCCGATCGTGTCTTCACCACCGCATTCTCGTTCCGCGCGTATCTCCAGAAAAACCTCCTCCCACACCTGCGCCATCGCCCGCTCGCCGATCCGCTCGCCGCGGCCCTCCCGGCGCCTTCGAAAGAGCTCCTCCCGCGGGATGTCCTCACGCGCTGGCCCATGGCCTCCCCCGAGCTCCTCTCGGCCTCGCCTGCCGCGCTCGCCGCGCTCCCGATCGATCACGCGGTCCCCGTCGTCACCCGCATCCCGGGCGGCCCCGAGGCCGGCCGCGCCGCGCTCGCCCATTTCCTCCGGGTGAACCTCATCCGTTACGACGCCGAGCGCAACGACCCCGACGCCCGCGCGACGAGCGGCCTCTCGCCTTATCTGCATTTGGGCCACGTCTCCGTGCACGAGGTCTTCGCCGAGCTCGAGCGGCTCGAGGGCTGGTCCGAAAAAAAGACCAAACCCGCCGGCGGCAAGCGCGAGGGCTTCTGGGGCATGAGCGCGCCTGCCGCGTCCTTCCTCGACGAGCTCGTCACCTGGCGCGAGATCGGCCTGAACCTCTGCGCCCTGCGGCCGGACGACGCGAAGCGGTTCGAGTCCCTCCCCGACTGGGCCCAGAAGACCCTCGCCGATCACGAACCCGACCCCCGCCCGGCGATCTATTCCCTCGCCGAGCTCGAGGGCGCGCGCACGGCCGATCCCCTCTGGAACGCGGCGCAACGCGAGCTCTTGCGGGACGGCCGCATCCACAACTACCTGCGTATGCTCTGGGGCAAACGCGTGCTCGAATGGACCCGCTCCCCGCGTGAGGCCCTCGCCGCCCTGATCGAGCTCAACGACAAGTACGCGCTCGACGGCCGCGACCCGAACTCGTATTCGGGCATCCTCTGGACGTTCGGCCGCTACGACCGCCCCTGGGCCCCGGAGCGGCCCATTTATGGCACGGTCCGCTACATGAGCTCGGCCAATACCTTGAAAAAAATCGACCTCGAGCGCTACCTCGTCGAGTTCGGCGGCCCCGAGGCGAGCGCGCGCCCCGACAAACGTCATGGCAAGCGCAAATGAGGAGAGGGCCGGGAGGAAGTTCCTTTATCCGCCCCGGCCCTCGGTTGTTCTTGTTTCGACGCGCCGCTGCGCGGACGCGCGAAGATCTACTTCTTCTCGCCTCCGCCCTCGCCCTCGGACTGCTTGCCTTCTTCGATCAGCTCCTTCACGCGCTGACCGCCCTTGTGTCCGATCTCGGAGTAGAACTCGGGCCCGTACTTGTCGCGAACGGTCTCGCCGCCCTTCTGCCCGCCCTTGTGCCCGATCTCGGAGTAAAACTCGGGGCCGTACTTCTCGCGCACGGTCTCGCCGCCCTTGCGTCCGATCTCGGCATAACCTTCGGAGCCGAGCTCTTCCTTGCGGGCCTCACCGCCCAGCCGTCCGGCCTCCTCGACGGTCATTTGACCCTTACCGGATTGCTCTTTTTTCTCCGCCATGGTCATCTCCTCTTCGTTTCTGGCAATCGCGCGGCGAGCCCGCGCTCGTCGCTGCTTGGCTACCGTTTCTGGCCCTGGCCGCCCTCGCCTTCGCTCTGCTTGCCTTCCTCGATGAGCTCGCGGACGCGCTGGCCGCCCTTGTGGCCGATTTCGGAGTAGAACTCGGGGCCATACTTGTCCCGGGTGTGTTCGCCGCCGATGTGGCCGCCTTTCCGGCCTGCCTCCTCGACGGTCATCTGACCTTTGCCCGGTTCGTCTTTGCGCTCTGGCATGCAGTTCCCTCCCAGCTACACGCCGAACATTCTCCGGCAGACCTGGGTGTCAATGGGGGGGCCGTGGAGGGGGCTCGCGACGGGCCCGTGCGGGGAGGGCTCCGCTCGCCGCAAAGCCCTCGCCGAGAGATCTCGCCGCGCCGATGAAACCGCCTCGACGCTCGCACGTAGAGCGCTACGATGAGTCGGCTCGATCCGAGGAGGCTCCCCATGCCGAAGGACGATTTCTCCGCGCTTGAAAATGCGATCCGCCGCCGCGCCTTCCTGCGCGCCGCCGCGGCCGGCACCACGTTCCTCGCGCTCGGCGGCGGCACCTACGTTCTCGCCGCCACCGATGATCCGCGGGCCAAGCAGCTCCGGCCCGACGGACGGCCGCGCCTGCCGCCCGGCCAGCGTATCCTCGACGCCTTGAAGCCGATGGGCGGCGAGCCCGGCGACCCGAGCCCTTCGGCCTTCCGCCTCCGCGTCCACGGCGACGTCGATAACCCCCTCGACCTCGATTTTGCGGCCCTGCTCGCCCTGCCGCAGACCGAGCAGACGTGCGACGTCCACTGCGTCACGGGCTGGAGCGTGCTCGGCGCTCGTTTTACGGGCGTCAAGGTCGCCGAGCTCGCCAGGATGGCCAAGGTGCGTGACACGGTGCGCCACGTCATTTTCGAGGCGGCGAACGGCTACACGGCCAACGTGCGCTTGGCCGAGGCCACGGCGCCGAGCGTGCTCATCGCGCACAAGCACGAGGGAAAGCCGCTCACGCGCCCGCATGGCCCGCCGGCGCGCGCCCTCGTGCCCGATCTCTACTTCTGGAAGAGCGCGAAATGGGTGACGGGCATCCGGTTCGTCCGGACCGACAGGCCCGGCTACTGGGAGACGCGCGGCTACCACAACCACGCCGATCCCTGGACCGAGGAGCGTTATGGCTGAGGGCGCGCCCGAGCCCCGGCGCCGCTTCTCGCCCCGCGGCCTGCTCCGCACGGTCCACCGCGACGCGGGCAACCTCGCGGTCGGGCTCACCCTCGTCTACGCCGCCTCCGGCCTCGCGGTGAATCACATCGCGGACTGGGACCCGAATTTCAAGAATCACGAGTTCACCCACGAGCTCGGAGGGCCCCTCGAAGGCGACGATCAGGCCGTCGCCGAGCGTGTCCTTCAAAAGCTGAACATCGGGGACAAACCGAGCGACGTCTACCGCGCGACGCCGACGGAGCTCGAGATCACGCTCGACCGGCGCACGCTGCACGTGGACACGCAGACCGGCAAGGTGCTCGACGAGGGGCAAGAGCCGAGGTTTTTCCTGCGCCTGGCGAACTGGCTGCATCTGAACCGCGGCAAGAAGGCGTGGACCTACGTGGCCGACGGGTACGCGGTCCTGCTCCTCTTGCTCGCGTTTTCGGGCATGTTCATGCTTCCCGGCCGGAAGGGCCTGATCGGCCGCGGCGGGATCTTCGTGCTCGTCGGCGCGGCGGTCCCGATTGCGTACGTGGTGCTCTCGGGCGGCCCCTGAATCATTTCAGCTCGTTCGATCCTGGACCACGACGGGACGCGCGAGCGCGTCTCGCGTCGCCCGCGCCGCGATGTCGAAGGCCCGCGCGCCCTCGGGCAGGCGGAAGGGGCCCACGCGCGGCAAGGATTCGATGACGAGCGCGGCCATTCCGCCTCGCTCGGGCACCTTCAGGGAAGGGCTGTTCACCTTTCGCCACGGCGAGCGCGACGCGAGGTGGTGATACAAGAGCCGCTCGCCCGGGGGCATTCCGGCGAGCCCGTGCCGGTCGAGGATGCCGCCGTCGAGCAGCGGGCGCCCCTCGTGCCAGACCGGATGAAACAGGCCGGGCACCGTGCACGACGCCTGAATGGCGGGCGCGAGCGGCCCCTCGGCGAGGACCCGCGTCTTTCGCGAAAACACGTCGTATACGCTCACCGCAAGCGGCACGCGGCAACGATCGAACGTCCGCACGGGCAGCAGCGCTTCGAGCCGCGCCCGGAAGAGTTTGCCCGCGAGCAGCCCCGGCCCGGGCCGCATGTCCCAGAAATCTTCGCGTTTCAGGCGCAAGAGTTCGTCGCGGATCGTCACGGCGCTCGCCCCCGCCGCCCAGATCCCGCCCACGAGCGCGCCCGCGCTCGAGCCCGAGACCCGCGCGGGCGAGAGCCCCTCGTCCTCGAGCACGGTCATCACCCCGGCGTGCGCGAAGAACCCGAAGAAGCCCGAGGAGAGGCCCATCGAAAAAGGGCCCTCGTGGAGCCACTCGCGCAGCGTGGGCGTGGGACGAACCGAGGCGTGGGGGGCGGCCGAGGCGGACGACATGCGCGGCGTATCCTAGCCGAAAACTGCGGCGCGCGCGTCCGTCGATCGGGTGATCAGGCGATCTTGAGCTCGCTGATGCGCCGCTGCAGCGCCACCTTCGACACCTCGAGGCGCCTCGCCGTCAGCTCGACGTTCCCGTCGCATTCTCGCAAGACGCGCAGGATCTCCTCCCGATCGAGGTCGCTCGCGCGCCGCACCTTCGGGTTGTCCTCGACCAGCGCGTAGAGCGACGTCCGCGAGATCCCGAGCCGCTCGGCCGTCGCTTTGACGTCGAAATCGCAGACGCGCAGCGCCTCCAGGAGCTCCTCCTCGCTCACCTCGCTCGGCTTGCGGCGCAGCGAAATGGGCGGCTCCTTCGCCGCCGAAGCGCTCGACTCGCCTTGACCTCCCGCGCCCCCGCCGGGCGGCGTCGGCGACGACGACATCAGCGACGCGAGCGCCGGCCCCGGGTCGAGCGGGCCCGCGTCGTGGCTGCCGAGCACGATCTGCCGGACGACGTTCCGGAGCTGCCGCACGTTGCCGGGCCAATCGTGCCGGACGAGCGCGGCGATGAACGACGTGGGCAGCACCTTGCCGCCGTGGTCGCCGATCCGGTCCGTTTTTCCGAATCGCTCGAGCTCGACCCGCAGGAAATGCAAAAAGAGTCGCCCGATATCGTCGCGCCGCTGCCGTAGCGGCGGGAGCACGAGCTCGTAGCTCGCCAGGCGGTGCAGGAGCGGGCCGCGGAACATCCCCGATTGCACCTTGACCTCGAGGTCGGCGTCGGTCGCGGCGACGATACGAGCGTTCGTCTCGCGCACGCGCGCGGCCCCGAGCGGCTGGACCTCGCCGACGTCGAGGGCGCGGAGCAGGGACGCTTGCACGTCGAGCGGGATCTCGCCCACCTCGTCGAGGAAAAGCGTCCCGTCCTCCGCGGCGCCGAAATAACCCGCGTGGCTGCGGACCGCGCCGGTGAAGGCGCCTCGATCGGAGCCAAAGAGCTCGGCGGCGGCGAGCGCGGCGGGGATGGCGCCCATGTTGACGGCCACGAAGGGCCGGTTCCGCCGCACCCCGGCGTTATGCAGGGCCTGCGCGACGAGCTCTTTTCCCGTGCCGGTCTCGCCGCGAATCAGCACGGGCACGTCGAGGCTCGCGAGCCGCCGGATCTCGCGCCGAACGCGCTCGATTCCGTGGCTCGCGCCGACGAGGCCGAGGTCCTCGCCCGTCTCCTGGCGCAGCTCGTCGAGGTGCAAGAGGAGCACGACGCGGTTCGCGAGCTCCAGCACGATGCCCGCCTCCAGGTCCAGCGGACTGAAGTCGCGGCTGCCTTCGAGCGGGGTTCCGTTCGCGACGACCCGCGTGGAGCTGCCCTGCGTGTCGATGCGGATGTAATCGTTTTCGAGCTTGAGCAGGTGGATGGGTTTGCGGCTCACGTGCGGGTCGCCGAGCGGCTCCCCCGTGGCCGAGCCGGGGGGCGAGAAATCCGGTTCGAGCCGTGACAAAGGAATGGGGCTGCCGCCGGGGCTCATCGACAAGAGCGCCCGATCACCGACCCGCTCGAGTGTCGGGTGCCAGGCGATCGTCAACGCAGGGACACGGGCGGCCCCGAACGCCCCGTACGGCGCGTACGTCGACGGTGGTTGCAGTCCGTCGATCGTCGAGAGCTCCGCGTCTTGTGAGGACACATACCTCTGATACCACGAAAACCGGGTCCGCGACAAGCCTTGCCCGGCGTCGGACGTGTCGACCGACATGTCCGCCGACATGTCGGAGATACGGCCGTCGTAGAGACGTGTCGACCGACATGTCCGCCGACATGTCGGAGATACGGCCGTCGTAGGCCACGATCCTAGCGGAGAACAGACGGTGTGTCGAGCCCCTATTGAAGCTCACGCGCGCCGTTCGTTCGCTCTGGCATGTCCCGTGCAGCCCTGTCCACGATTTCGACGAAACGTACCCGTTACCAGTTGGAGGTGGGGCCGTGGCCGACAAACTGGAGGACATCGACACCATCGTTGTCCTGATGATGCAGAGCCGATCGTTTGATCATGTCCTCGGCCACCTGAGCCTCGACGGTGGGCCCTACGAAGGGCGGCTCGAGGGGCTCGTGGGGACGCCGATCGACGGGCGGCTTTCGGATCCACGATACGAAAACACCTGCGAGGGGCGCGTTCACCAGCCCTTCGAGATGCGCGACGGCGCAATGCCGGGCGAGCTGCCCGACGACCGCCATTCCGTCCGGACCTCGCTCGGCCGCCGGATGCCCTCGGGCGCGCGGGCGATGGACGGATTCGTGCGGGCATATTTACAAGCGGAGGGCGCCCACCGCTCCTCGCGGCCCTCGCCGATGGGCTTCCTGCGCGCGACGGACGCGCCGGTCACCAATTTCCTGGCGAAGAGTTACGCCGTCTGTGACCGCTGGTTCTCGCCGCTGCCGACGGGTGTGGCGCCGAACCGGCTCATGGCGACGTGCGGTTATTCGCTGCTTTTGGACACCACGCCACGGCTCCTGCCCTTGCACGACACCGTCTTCGACTGGATGAAGCAGCGGGGGGTCCGCTACCGTGTTTATCACGATGGTTTGTCTTTTTTCACCCTCTGCCCCTGGATGCTGGGCGAAGTCGCGAGTGATCGGTTCCGTTCGGCCGAGCGGCTCGGCGAGGACGTGCGCGCCGAGGCCGACGAGACGTTCCCCCAGGTGATTTACATCGAGCCGTCTTATTTCGACGCGCCCTTCCACCTCGGCCGCCCGCCGAACGACAACCGCCCGCCCTTGCCCATGGCGCCGGGCGAGCGATTTTTGCTCCAGGTCTACGAGGCGCTCACGTCGAACCCCGAGCGCTTCGCCCGCACGCTCTTCATCGTCACGTACGCCTCGCACGGCGGGTTTTACGACCACGTCTCGCCGCCCGCCATTCGAGACGGGGCCTTCGAAACCACGGGCGTGCGTGTCCCCGCGATCGTCGTCTCGCCGCTCGTCGAGCGGGGCACGGTCCACGGCGGCCTGCTCGACCACACCTCGATCCTGCAGCTTTTCGCCGAGAAATTCGGCCACGGCGAGGCGTATTCGGAGCACGTCGCGCGTCGGGCCGAGCAGGGGATCGGCAGCGTCTCTTCGGTCTTGAACCGCGGCGCGGCGCGCGCGTCCCTGCCGGTCCCGCCGAGCCCGCGCGCGCGGCCGGGCCGCAAGCGGACGCGCTCCTTCACGCCGCGGACCTGCGGCGAGCGGGCCTTCGACCTCGCCGCGCGCGCCCTCTGCGATCACGCGCCCTCCCGCGTCGCGAGCGCCTATCCGGAGCTCTGGCAGGCGATGTGGCACGCCGCCTTGCAATAGCTCAAAGCTTGATCGAAAACCCCTGCCAGCTCGACGAAAACGCCCCCGGCAGCTCGATCTCCCACGCCGCCTCCTCCAGGCACGTGACGAGCTTCGACCCCGCCTTCTCCTCCTCGATCTCCGCCCGCACCAGGACCACCTCCTGGAGCGTCGATTCGAGCCAGACGGTCGCCTTTTTCCCTTCTCCGCCGCACGCCGCGAGCCCACGCGTGAGCTCGCCCTTCAAGAACCCGTGTTTATCGAACGTCGCGAGGAGGAGCGGCTTCGCGGCGTGCCCGCCCCCCATCCCGCCAAACGCGGACCCGAAGCCCTGGCCGCTCGCACCGAACTCCTCGAGCCCCTCGGTCGAAGGGCGCACGCCCGGCTCGATCGCGAGGTAACTCGTCACCGGCGAGACGGCGCGCCCCATCATCGCGAGCGGCATCATGTCCGCCTCTTCGATCGAATAGAGGAGATCCGAGCCGAACACGAGCCCCGCCCACCTTCGATTTTCGGCCTCGTCGGCGACGAGCACCCGGCGCACGGGCGTCGCCCAGAGCTCGCCCGTCACCTCGACGAACGGCACCTGCTTCTCGGACAAACGCAGATCCTCGAACGACTCGCCCTCCGCGAGCACCTCGGGAAACGCGATGTCCTCCGGGGCGATGCCCTGCGCGTGCACCTGGAAATGGTCGATCTGCCGAGGGCGCGCGAGCTCCTCGTAGGTCGTCTTGGGCGCCTCGCCCGTGTCCGTCGTATCGATCGAGGCCTGCCAGACGAGCCCACCCGAAGGGCGCGTCAAGGTCGCCCAGGCGTGCGCGTCGTCCCGCTGGAGCGTCGTCCTCGAAGAGGAGCCCACCACGCCCACGTGCAGGAGCGCGCCGCTCTTCGAGAGCCGACCCCGCAGCAGCGATGGCGTGAGCTCCTGCCGCGTGCGCGTGTCCGTCAACGCCAGGATCCGCTTCGGCGTGCCCTTCGGCAGGGCCGCGAGCAGCGCGTCGGCGCGGGCGAGCGCCTCGTCGATGTGGCTACCGTTTTTCAGGACGATCTGCGAGCCATCGAGCCCGGCGAGCGCCTCGCGCACCGTGACAAACCCGCCCTTCGGCGCACGCGCCACGCGGTCGAACGTGAGCACGGCCGCGCGCGCGTCCGGGAAATGGGAGAGGTAGGCCCGCGTCATGGCGACCTCCGCCTCGACCTGCTCCTGTTCGAGCGATCGGGAGGCGTCGATCAGGACGACCACGTGCGCGCCGCGGGGCACGCGGGAGAGCGCGGGCGCCGCGTCGATGTGGTAATGGACCACGTTCTTCTGCTTGCCGAACGCCACCGACGCGAGCGCGCCTTCGAGGGGTTTTTCGCTCGCGGGCGCGACCGAGAGGTCGATCGAATCCTTCAGCGTGACGAACGCCGGCGCCATGACGCGCTTGTCGCCGACGAAGAGCGCCTCGCCTTTTTCCATGGGCGTCACGGTGACCTGGGCGGGCAGCTCCGCCGTGCCCATGGCCGAGAGGTCGAGGTGGTGGCGGCCTTCGTGGTAATGCGTGGGCAGCCGCAAGGTGTATTCGATCGTCTTGGGCTCGCCGGGCGGGCAGGGGAAGACCTGGAGCGCGAGCAGGTCCTGGCTCCGCCACGAGAGCAGGGCCGGGTCCTTCGGGTAATACCCGCCGACGCCCGTGAGCTCCCGGTATCGCGCGGCGGCCTTCTCGGCCTCCAGCAATTCGCCGTCGAACCAGTGCGGCTTGCCGTCGAGCGTCCCCAGCGTGCGCAGCCCGACGGCCACGGCCCCCTCGGGCAGGTCGATGTAAAACGTCGCCTGATCGTGCCGCGCGCCGCCATTGTGCACCGTGCGTCGCACGACCATGTCGGCATGACCATGGCCGATGCGGAGGTCGATCACGTGGGTCTTCTCCACGAGTTTTTCCGACCGCGTCCCACGCACCGTGTCCGCGTCGGCGGCGTTCGCGGAGAGCAGGATCGAGGCGAGGGCGGCGGCGGCGCGCGCGTACGAGGCGAGGGAGGTCCGCATGGTGATGGGGCCTCGACATCGAGAACGCCGCATCGTTCCCGATTCTTTTGAATTCTTCACGGAGCGGATCGTTCTCGCCCGGCCGTATGTCCGGCTTGCCGGGCGGGGGCGCTCGGCGTATCCAAGCGCCGATGGCTGCTCCCGCGTCGACGAGGCGCTTCGTCACGCTCGCGCTCGTCGGGATGACCGTGCTCGCGCTCTTCGTGGTCGCGTTCCGGCTCCGGCTCGACCCGAACGTCGCGTCGCTCCTGCCGGACCAGGGCGAGGCCGCGGCGCTGCGCCGGTACGTGCGAGGCTTCGGCGGCGGCGACCTCGCCGTGGTGCTCGTCGAAGGCCCGGAGCCCGAGACGAACGCGAAGGTCGCGTCCGAGATCGCCTCCGCGCTCGCCGAGCGCCCGAGCGTGGCCCGCGCCGCCGACCGGATCGACGCCTCGCGCGCGCTCGATCCGATGCTCGCCTTCCGTCACGCCGATCCCCGCGCCATGGAGCGCCTCCGCGGCGCGCTCACGCCCGAGGGCATACGCGCGCGGCTCGCCGAGAGCCGGGCCATGCTCCTCGCGCCGGGGAGCGGCGCCGTGGCCGAGGTCCTCGCGACGGATCCGCTCCGGCTCGGGCAGCTCGTCCACGAGGGCGCCGACATCAGCGCCGGCGTGCGCACGCAGCCGGACGGGGCGTTCGCCACCGACGACGGAAGGGCGCACCTCGTGCTCGTCGCGCCGCGCGGACAAGCCTTGCGCGGCGAGGACGCGCGGCGCTTCGTCGAGGACACGGCGGCGGTGCTCGCGCCGCATCACGCGGCCCACCCCGAGATGCGGCTCGGCCTCACGGGCGGGCACGCGATCGCGGCGGCGACCGAGGAGATGCTCACGCGGGACCTCTCGATCTCCGGCGCCCTCGCCACGGTGCTCGCGTCGCTCGTCTTCGCCTTGATCTTCCGGCGCGTGCGCGCGCTCGTCGCCGTGATGCCGCCGCTCCTGCTCGGCACGGTGTGGACCGCGGCCGTGGCGGCGGCGCTCCCGCGAGGTTTGTCGGCGATCGCGGTCGCGTTCATGTCGGTCGTCGTGGGCGTCGGGGTCGACACGGGCGTGCACGTCTATGCGGCGCTGCTCGAAGCGCGGCGGGCGGGGCTCGGCCCGCGCGAGGCGGCGCGCGCGGCGCGGGCGAAGACGGCGAAGAGCGTGCTCTTCGCGGCCGGCACGGCGGCGGCGGCGTTCGGCGCGCTCTCGCTCTCCAGCATCGAGGCCATGCAGCAGCTCGGGCTGCTCTGCGCCGCGGGCGAGGTCTTGACGGCGGCCGCGATCGTGCTCGTGACGCCCGAGATCGGCGCGCTGCTCGAACGAAGACCGCCGCCCGAGGCGCCGCCCGTGCGCTGGACCGACGCGTTCGCCTGGCTCTCCGGCACGCGGCGGCGCGCGGCCGTCCTCGCCTTCGTCGCGCTCGTGCCCGTGGTGGCCGTGCTCGCGGGCGCGGCGCCGAGTTTGTCGGAGTCGATCGTCGCCGTGCGGCCGAAGGAGCTCGAACCGCTGAAGGTGCAGCAGGCGGTGTTCGACGCGTTCGGGGGCAAGAGCGGGCAATGGGTCGTGCTCGTCGCCGATCGGGACCTCGAGCGCGCGCGCGCGCGGAGCGACCGGCTCGCGGAGGCGCTCTCGGCGATGAAGGACGACGTCGAGGCGGTCGACGCGCTCACGGCGCTCGCGCCGGCCGGGGAGACGCAAGAGGCGCGCTTCGCGGCGCGGGACGCGCTCGACTTGCCGGCGAAGGCGAGCGAGCTCGAGAAGGCGCTCGTGGAGACGGGGTTTGCCCCGGCGCGTTTCTCGGCCGTGCTCGACGCGATGCGCGCGCCTCCGCGGGACGTCCTGCAGATCGAGGACCTCCGAAGAGGCCCGGCGTCGATCCTGCTCTCGCGTTACCTCGGCATGGACGAGGGGGAGCACCTCGTGGCGCTGTACGTGCGTCCGCGAGGCGTCCCCGGCGCGGCCGCGCGGGTCGAGGAGGCGCTCCGGCGGGTCGATCCGGAGGCGAAGCTGACGGGGTACGCGCGGCTCGAGGTGGCGCTCCGCGAGAGCCTCGCGAGCGACCTGCCGAAGATCGCGGGCGTCGCCGCCTTGCTCGTGGTGGCCGCGCTCGCGATGTCGCTCCGGCGCGCGCGCGACGTGGTGATCGCGGCTGTCGTCGTGCTCTGCGAGATCGCGGCGGTGCTCTTGCTCGTGCGCCTCTTCGGCATCCCGCTGCACGCCTACGACGCGCTCGTCTTGCCCGTGCTGCTCGGCATCACCGTCGACGAGGGGATGTTCTTGCTTCATCGGGCGCGGGAGGCGGAGGGCGACGTCATTCGCGAGACCTTGCGCTTCGAAGGGCCTCCCGTCGCGGCCACCGCGCTCACGACCGCCACGGGCTTCGCGGCGCTCGCGCTCTGCCGCTTCGACGGCCTGCGGGATCTCGGGCTCGTGGGCGCGCTCGGCAGCGTGGCCGGACTCGTGGTGGCGCTCGTCGTCGTGCCCGCGGGGCTCCGGCTGTGGAGAGCGTGAGGCCTTCTCAGATCGACGGCGCGGCGGTATCCATGTCGTTGCTCATGTCGCAACCCTCCAAGCTCATCGCGGATCGCGTCGCCATCAGCCGCACCGTGCTCACGTCCTTGAACGAGCACGTCCCCGAGATCGCCAAGGACCTCGAGGCCGTGCTCTTCCCGGAGGGCGCGCCGAAGAGCCTCACCGCCGCCGACCTCCTCCACGCCCTGCGTGATCTGCTCGCGCGCACGACCGAGTCGATGTTCGCGGCCGACCTCGCCCACACGCGCGAGCTCGCGGACGACGACGCCCCGCGCGCGCTCGCCGAGGAGCGCGTCGAGGGATTGAAGGCCCTGCTCCTCTCGCTCCGGACCACCCTCGCGAGCACCTACGGCGTGCCCGTGGCCGCGGCGTACGGCATCCCCTCGCAGATCCCCGACGACCCCGAGGTGCTCCTCCGCGTGGCGGGCACGAGCGAGCGCCTCCTGCGCGAGCGCCCGCTCGTCGAGCCGCCGAAGATCAAGAGCCTCGCCATCGCGCCGCTCGCCGTCTCCGAGGACCTCGGCTTCGCCATCGTCGAGCTCAAGCGCGCGCTCGCGGACGTCGACCGCGAGAAACGCGAGGCCATCCTCTCGCAGAGCACGAAGACCCTCGCGATGGCCCGGTGGCTCTCGACGTACCAGGGCGTCACCGAGGCGGCGTGTGGCCTGTACGCGCTCGCGGGGCACGCCGCGCTCGCCGAGGGGATCCGGCCGACCGCGCGCAGGCTCGCGGGCCTGCCCGAGGAGGAAGACGCCGCGCCCTCGACCGAACGGTCGCGCTGATGCGCGCGGCGTTTGTCGTGGCGGTGGCCCTCGTCGGGTTCGTCCCGCGAAACGCCGAGGTCCAGCCGAAGAAGCCTCCGGCGTCGCCTCCCCCGGCCCGGACGAACCCATCCGGGACAAACCCCGCTCCGACGAACCCCCAGCCATCACCCGCCGCGCCTCGGCCGCGCGCCGCGGTCGTCCGCGTGGTCGAGTCGCTCGCCGCGGATCTCGGGCTCGCGCCCGCGCGTGTGCTCGTCGTCGCCGCGCCCCTCGTCTCCGATGCGCCTGCGCCTCGCGGGGCCGAGCTCTCCACGCGGATCGCCTCGCTGCTCGCGGGCCGCCTCGGCGCGGGCAGCTCCGCGCACCCGACGCCGCTCTCGCTCGTGGATGCGCGTATCGCGGCGCGCGGCGAGCGCTCGTTCGTGCACCTCGCCGTGGAGATCCAGCACGGCAAGCTGCGCGTCACCGCCGACGTGTTCCCCGTCCCGCGCACCGTATGGGCTCGTATTCGCGACCCCGAGCCCGGCCCCTTCGCGCACGCCTTCGCCGCGGCCCCGCTCGACGCCGAGATCCGCAGCTTCCTCGAGCCCGTGCCCCTCGCGAAGGCCTCGGTCAAGCGGGGCCAGAACTTCGAGTCCGACGTCGTGGCCCTCGCGTGTGGCGACCTCGACGGCGACGGCGCGCTCGAGATCCTGAGCGCGAGCCGGCGCCGCGTGACCACGCTCCGGCTGCGCGAGGGCAAGGTGTTCCCCTTGCGCTCGCGCTCCTGGTCGGATCTCTCGCCCTTGCACCCGTCGCCGCTCCGCGAGCCGATCGGCCTCGCGGGGCTCGTCTCGCGCCCCGACGCGGCGGGCGGGGTCGCGTTTTTCGCCGACGTCGGCGTGACGGATCGAGCGAAGGCCATGCGCCTCGACGCCGAGCTCGTGGTCGTCGCGCCTCTCTCGGGTCTGCCCGTCTCGGCCGGCGAGGCGAGCGGCTGCGCGCGGATCGGCGCCGGCGCTCTCGCGGGCCCGCTCGTGCCGTGTTTGCCCGGCGAAACCGCGCTCGGACCGTCGATGGCCGGCAGCTTCGACGTCCTCGCCGCGGCCTCGCTCGTGACGCCGCGGGGGACGCCGTTCACCGTGCTCGCGGGCCGCAAGGAGCGGGGCGCGGCCTTCGTGCGCGACGACGCGGGGCACGTCGAGGCGCTCGCCGGCGCGGGCGCGCAGCTCGCGGTGGGCGACCTCGATCAGGATGGGGATCCGGAGATCCTGAGCGGGCTCGACGTGGCGAATGCGCTCGAGGACGCGGTCGTCGTGCGCACGTGGGCGCGCGCGGCGCCGGGCGCGAAGGGGCGGCTCCGCGAGGTCCTGCGCCTCCCGGCCGCGGCGGGCGTCCACGCGCTCGCGGTTTGCCCTCCCGACGGGCCGGGGCGGGCGCCGTTCGTGGTGGCGACCGCGGACGAGATATGGGTGGTCCGATGAGCGACGAAATGTTCGTCTCGGACAACCGTTTGTCCAGGCGCACGTTCCTCGGCGCCTCCCTGGGCAGCGCGCTCGCCCTCGCGGCCTCGGGCGCGCGCGCGCTCGGCCGGACGCCGCAGGGAGGTCGATTCTCGCTGCACTTGCCGTGGCCCACGCGCTCGATCGACCCGCACGACCTGCGCGACCCGGCGGCGGCCCTCTTCGGCGCGGCGATCGCCGACCCGCTTTATACCCTCGACGCGGCGGGCCACCCGGCCCCGGCGCTCGCGCAATCGTTGCCCACGAGAGAGGCGCTCGGGACGGTGGTGCGGCTGCGCGAGGGGCTGCGCACGGCGCGCAAGGCGCCGCTCGGCGCGGCGGACGTGATCTTCTCGATCGAGCGCGCCCGCGGCCGGGGCGCGGCGGCGCTGCTCGCGGAGGTCCCGAGGCCCGCGCCCTACCCGAAGGACCCGCTGGCGATCGTGTTTGGCACGACAGACCCGCACAAGCTCGCCCGCGCGCTCTCGTCCCCGCTCGTCTCGGTGGTGCCGCGGAGGTTCGACCCGCGCGCGCCGGACGGGACGGGAGCCTTCCGCGCGGAGTGTGGCGACCGTGGGATCGTGCTCTCCAGAAACCCATTCGCGGCGAGGGGCGCGGCGTTCCTGGATGGGATCGAGGTGACGCGCGCGGACGACCTGGCGACGTCGCTGCGGCGCTTCGAGGCGGAGCGGGACGACGTGGGCTGGCTCGGGCTCGGATTGCACGGCGAACGAAGAGGGGCCGTGCGGTTCGACCTCGGGCGCGTCGCGTGGATCGTCTTGCAGATCGGCCCGCAGGCGGGCCATTTTGCTTTGCCGTCGGTCGCGCAGCGGCTCGTGGACGCGGTGCCTCCGGAGCGTTTGTCGCACCTCGGGCTCGGGCCCTTGCCGCCGGCGAGCGGGGATCCGGGCTGGGGAGGGCCGCCGGCGGAGTTATTGGTGGACGAGGCGTCGGCGCACCTCGTCGAGGTGGCGCGGACGGTGGCGCCGATCCTGTCGAGGCCGGGGCACGAGGTGACGGTCTCGACGATCGCGCGGGCGGAGCTCGGCCGAAGGCGGTCGAAGGGACAGGCGACGTTATCGATCGACGTCGTGCGCGCGGCGCTGCCGGGGCCGCTCGGCGGATGGCTGTCGCTGGCGACGGCGGATGATCCGGCGCGGGCGAGGGAGCTCGCGAGCAAGCCGCCGAAGCTCGCGCCGAACGCGCCGGCGCGGGCGCTGACGCAGGGCCTGCGGGTGGGCGTGCTCGGGGAGCTCCGGGTGGCGGGCGGGCTCATACCGGAGCTCGTGCTGGCGCGGGGCGGGGAGGGGTGGGATCTGGGGGCGAGTTTTCGGAGGCGGGGGAAGTGAGCCCCATTTAAACTCGCCGCTCCATGACCTCTCCCGACCCTCACGCCGAGGCCCTCCGCTTCCTCTCCGCCGCCGATCCCCGCCTCGCCGAGCTCATCCAGACCGTCGGCCCTTGCCGCCTCGGCTCCGCCGCCCAGACGAGCGGGCCCTTTCACACGCCCGGGTACTTCGAGGCCATCGTCGAGTCGATCGTCAGCCAGCAGCTCTCCGTGAAGGCCTCCGATACCATCTTCGGCCGCGTCCTCGCCCTCGGCGGGGGAAAACTCCTCCCGCCGGCCGAGCTGCTCCGCGTCGAGGAGCAAGCCCTCCGCGCCTGCGGTTTGTCCGGGTCCAAGGTGAAGTTCATCCGGGACCTCTGCGACAAGCTCCTCGATGGCTCGCTCGTCCTCGACGAGCTGCCCGCGCTCGACGACGAGGTCGTGATCGAGCGCCTCCGCCGCGTCAAAGGGATCGGGCGCTGGACCGCGGAGATGTTCTTGATCTTCCGCCTCGGCCGCCCCGACGTCCTCCCGGTCGCGGATCTCGGCATCCAGAAGGGGATGAAGAGGCTCCACGGCCTCCGGAAAGATCCGACGCCCGAGCGTATGGTCAAGCTCGCGCGGCCCTGGAGGCCTTATCGCTCGATCGCTTGCTGGTACCTCTGGAGGCTGCACGAAACCAAGAAATGAACGGGCTCACTTCCCGTCGGGCGTCGCCAGCGTCGCCAGCACGTCCGCGATGGGCTTCGGTTTTCCGTAGAGCCAGCCCTGGGCATAATGAATGCCCATGTTCGAGAGCATGTCCGCCATCGGCTGCGTCTCCACCGACTCGGCCACCGTCTCGATCCCCAGCATCCCGCCGATGCGCTGCACGCTCTCCACGATCGCGCGGTGCAAGGGGCTGTCCAGCATGCTCCGCACGAACATGCCGTCGATCTTCACGTAATCGACCGGCAGGCTCTCGAGGTAGCCGTAGGAGGCGTGCCCGCTGCCGAAATCGTCGATCGCGAAGCGGCAGCCCATCGCCCCGAGCTCCTGCATCATCCAGAGCACCTCCTGCAGGTTCGCGAACGCCGCCGTCTCCGTGATCTCGAAGCAGATCTTCGTCGCCGGGACCTTGTACTTGCCGAGCTGCTCGACGAGGAAATCGAGCAGCCCCTCGCGCAGGAGCGAGAGCGCCGAGAGGTTGATCGCGCACGTGTGCAGGTGCTTCAGGTGCTCCTTCGGCAGCGCGCCGAGCGTCGCCAGCGTCCTCTGCACCACGTACCGGTCGATCTCGTCCATCATCCGGCTGTCCTCGGCCGCCTGGATGATCCCCACCGGCGACTCGAGCTGGCCCTCGTCGCCCACGACGCGCACGAGGACCTCGAAATGCAGGCCCCGCCGCTTCGTCGGCGGCAAGGCATTGATCTCCTGCGCGAAGAGCCGCAGCCGGCCGTCCGCGAGGTGGCGCTGGATGCTCGCGACCCACTGCATGGCGCGCCGGCTCCGCGCCATGTCCTGGTCGTCGTTCATGTAGATCTGCAAGCGCCCGCGGCCGCTGTCCTTCGCCAGCCGGCAGGCCTGATCCGCCGCCGCCAGCACCTCGGCCGCGCGGTGGAACTCGCCGCCGAACGGCACGAGGCCCATGCTCGCCTCGACCGGGAACGTCTTCTTCTGCCAGCCGAACCGGAACTCGTGCAGCGTCCGCTGCAGCTTCCGCACGATCTGCTCGGCGTCGAGCGTGTCGCGGCCGTGGAGCAGGATCACGAACTCGTCGCCGCCGATCCGGCCCGCCGCGTCCTGCGGCCCCATGATCTCGTGCAGGCGCGTCGCCACCCACTGGAGGAGATCGTCGCCCGCGTCGTGGCCACACGTCGTGTTCACGAGCCGGAACCGGTCGAGGTCGAAGTAGACCAGCGCATGCCGGACGCCGCGCTCGCGGCTCGACCCGAGCGCCTGCTCGATGCGCTCGGCGAAGGCGTGCCGGTTGAGCAGGCCCGTCAGCGCGTCGTACCGCGCTTGCCGCGCGATCTGCAGCGAGAGGAGCTGCTCGACGTTCGCGTCGCGGAAGACCACGAGTTTGCCCGCGCGCTCCGGCGCGCCCTCGTTGCCTCCGGCGATGCCCGTGGCGTGGCGGATCGCCACGATTTGCCCGTCTTTCCGCTCGAGCAGCGCCGTGTGTCCGAGCAGCCCCGCGGGGAGCTGGCCGCTCGTCGGGCCCTCGGAGGGGAACGGCGTCGGCGGCGAGACGGGCCGCACGCGGAAGACCTCGTCGAGCGGCGCGCCGCGCCTCTCCTCGAAGCTCTCGCCCGTCAGCCGCTCCGCGGTCGCGTTCATGCGGACGAGGCGGCCCTCGGCGTCAGCCTCCAGGATCGCCACGCCGAGCTCGGACAAACTCGCGTCGAGCCCGAAGAGCGGCGCCTTTGGCAGCCACGAGCGGGTCTTCCACTCGCGCGTGTCTCGGCGCTCCTCTTCGTCCTCGTCGAGCTCGGCCTCGATCTCCTCGGGCTCCTCGACCAGCACGTGTTTCGTATCTGCGTCGTCCGTCACGTTGGCCAATACTACCTATAGCGAAAGCCGAGCGCCGCGTCGCCCGCCAAATGGCGAGGCGCTTCGGGCTCGGCCGAGGCCGCCGTCATTGCTTCACTTCGAACTCGACCTTGGTCACCTTGAACTCGGGCGCGCGTAGCTCCTTGGATCGCGTGGAGCCGGTAGGCATGCGGCAGAAGACGCGTTGCTTTCCGGACTCGACCACCACGTCGACCGGCGTCACACCGTAGTACACGCCATTGACGGTGACCTTGCAGGTACCTCCCTTGGCTCGGATCAGGAGGCGCCCGTGGCCCTTCGGGATCGGCTTCCAGGCCCAGCCCGTCGGGCGCGCGGTCTGCGTGGCGCTCGGCGCGGGCGGGAGGTCTTCCTCGAGGATCTCGATCGGCGTTTCGTCCGGGACTGCGGCGGCCATCTCGTCGGGCGTGAGCGCCGTCCCCGCTGCCGTGGCCACGCCGCTGAAATTCGGTGACGTCGTCCCGGGCGGCGCGGCGGCGACGCCCTCGGGCTCGGTCGAGGGGCGCGTGGCGATGAGCACGATGGCGAGCAGGAGCCCCACGACGAGCACGCCGATCACCGCGGCTTGCACCTGCCGGGTTGGTCGGGACGCACTCGGGTCGAGCGGGGGCGCGAGCTGCGGCGCATGGCTCGTCTGCTCCGGCGGCGCGGGCAGGGGCGCGGACGAGGCGGGCGGTTGCGGGAAGGACGAGGCGTCCGCGAGCGGCTGCGGCGCCGTCGTCGGCGGGAACGTCGGCATCGCGACGGGCGGCGCGGTGGGCCCGCCCGGCGCGAGCGGCGGAGGTGCGTCCGGACCAACCTGCGCGGACAAACCGGGCGCAGGCAGGCCCGGCGAGGACGTCGTTTCCGCGGGCACCGCTGGGGGGTGTGGGGGGTGCAGTGCAGCCGCAGGCTGCGCGAACCCCCCACCGAGGGAAGACAGGCCCGGCGAGGAGACCGGGGCGGGTGGCACGACCGCCGCGGGAGGTTGCAAGGGCGGCGCGACCGGCAGCGGCGTCGCGGTCGCGTTCACGCTCGGCAGCGAGGCCCGCGCCTCCGGCGAGCTCGGCGCTGCTGCCGGCATGCCCTTGCCGCTCGTGACCGACTGGAACGCCTCCGCGAGCTCGCGCATCGTCTGGAACCGATCGTCGGGGCTACGCGCCAGGGCCTTCTGGAAGAACGCGTCGATCGCGGGCGGCAGCTCCGGCGCGAGGGACGTCGGCGGCGGCAGGCGCGCGGAGAAGACCTGCACCATCACCTCGGCGAGCGTGTCGCCGGGGAAGGGGATCCTGCCCGTCAGCGCGCGGTAGAGCACGACGCCCACCGACCAGAGGTCGCTGCGCACGTCGGTCTTCTTCGAGCTCCGGAGCTGCTCGGGGCTCATGTAATGCGGCGAGCCCATGAGCTCGCTGGTCTTCGTGTTCTCGCTGAGGGACGTGTCCGTCTCCTTGGCGATGCCGAAGTCGAGGATCTTGACGACCTCGACGTCCTCGTCGTCGTCGCGGGCGAGGAAGACGTTGCCGGGCTTGAGGTCGCGGTGGATGATGCCGGCCTCGTGCGCCTTGCGCAGGCCGCGGCTCATCTGCTGCACGATCGGCGCGAGCGCCTCGAGCGAGAGCCGGCCCCGCGCGTGGATGCGCTCCTCCAGGCTCTCGCCGCGCAGGAGCTCCATCACGAGGTACGGCGTCTCGTCCTCGATGCCGTAGTCCTGGACCGCGACGATGTTCGCGTGGCGCAGGTGCGCCGCCGAGCGCGCTTCACGTTCGAAGCGCGCGCGCGCCGCCGGCGAGGCGGCCGACTCCGTCGAGATGAACTTGATCGCGACCTCGGTCTGGAGCGTGACGTGCTGGCCCACCCACACCGAGCCCATGCCTCCGGACGCGAGAGGCCGCTCGAGGCGGTATCGACCCGCGATCACGGTCCCCGGCGCAAGCAACATCGAACTCTCCGGCCCTCCTCGACGCGGTGGCCCCGGAGCCTATCACAGGAGGGTGGTGATCACGCCGTAGATCGAACCGATGAGGAGCGACAGGGTGCTGAGCAGCGCGATCCCGAAGCCCGGCCCGCGCTTCTCCGCGGCCTTGTAGTAGCCCCACGCGTAGAGGATCCGGCCGAGGATCCACACGCCGCCGAGCCCTGCGGCGAGCTTCGGGCTCGTGAACAGAGCGCAGAGCCACAGGCTCGGGAGGAACAGGATGATCTGCTCGACGGTGTTCTGCTGCACCCGCAGCACGCGCTCGAAATCGGGGTTGCCGGAGGTCTGCGGCGCCGGAACGTTGAATTTCCCGCGGGCGCGGCCGACGTTCAGGGTGAGGACGAAATACGTGATGAGGGCGACGATCGTCGTCAATGCGGGCAAGGCGAGGTCTTTGGTGGGCATGGTGCGCGTTCTACCGCGGCGCGGGCCTCGGGGGAAAGTCCCGCGCGGCCCGCGCCGCGGCGCGCGTGATCATTTGTCGAAGGCGGCCCCGATCTTCTCCCAGACGGCCGGCGCGACGCCGACCTCGAGGTGGCCGAACGCGACGCCCTCCTGCTTCGAGCGGCTCTCCTTCGCGTCCGCGGGCCAGCCCTGCGTGAGCTGATCGCGGGCGGCGATGCTCACGTCGAAGAGCACGCCGTCGCCCTTCGGATCGCAGGTCGGGCACTCCATGCCGTCGATCTCGAAGATGGTGCCGGGCGCGCCGGGCTGCGTGCCGTGCACCACGTAGAGAGAATCGAGGTCGGGGCTCAGGCCGTGGCCCTTCAATCGCTCGATGAAGTTGCCGCCCATCTCCATCACGGCCTCGATGCCGATGCCATCCATGAGCGTGTACGTCGCGTACCCGAATTCGTACGCCTCGGCGTGCGTCGCGTCGTAATAGCCGTGTTTCGCCTTGCAGGGCGAGGTTTGCGGCTCGTAGGCGGTGGCGCGGCAGGTGATGTGCGCGTCGTCGTCCTCGATCCACCCGGCGGGGACGCCGGCCGGGTTGTAGGCGAGCTTGTAGGTGTTCACCCAGGCGCGCCATTTCGACTCGTCGGTGTCGAGCTCGGACCAGTCGTAGGAGACCGGATCGTCCTGCCGGTTCGGCAAGGGGTAGAACGTGCGCAGGTCGTAGGCCGTCTGGAGCTGCCCGAGGTACGCCGAGACGTGCGCGCCCGACTCGTCGATCGAGCCCCACATCGCGTGGTTGTACTGATCGAAATCGAACTTCGCCCCGTCCACGCCCTCCGCGACGTTCAGCGCCTCGAGGCTCTTCTCGGAGACGGGCTTGCCCGCGGCGTCGAGGCCCGTGATGTTCGAGGTGTAGATGCGGGTCCAGTAATCGGGCCACATCGCGCCGCGGTTCTCGCAGGCCGAGTAGGCGTAGGGGTTCGGGAAGATCGAGTTCGGCCCGGAGGCGTAGCCGAACGTCACGCATTGCACCGCGCTCATCCACCCCCAGGTCACCGGGCCCTGGCCGATCGGCGCGGCGTCGGGCGTGCTGTAGATGATGAGGTTGTTGAAGGGATGGCGGAAGTTCAGGTCGATGCCGAGGTGCGGCCCCGAGAGCGCCACGTAGGTGCGCACGTCCTTGCGGAAGGCCGGCACGTTCTTGGCCGTGTCCGCCGCGACGCGCTCGAAATGTTTCGGGCCCCAGTCCTTCCAGCTCGCGACGTTCGAGAGGTAGAGGTCGGCCGCGAGCACGCCCTTGCTCCAGGCCACGACGTCGACCTTGGGTTGACCGACGAGCGCGGAGACGCGCCGGATCACGTTGGCGAGGTTCGTCGCCTGGTTGAAGTTGTCGCCGTGGAACGTGCCGAAGGTGAGCGCGTACGTGCAAAAACCGCGCTCCTCCAGCCATTGCACCATTCCCGTCTTCTGCGTCGTGCCCGGGTAGGCGTTGCCCGCGCCGTCGTCGCCGCCGGGCAGGAGCCACACGTTGCCGTTTTGCATGGCGCCGTGCACCAGGAGGACGGGGGGCTTGCTCTTGTCGCAGGAGAGCGACGCCGTCTTCGGCCCGTGGTGCAAAAGGACGAACCGCGCCTCGGGGCGCATCGGGCCCTTCTGGCCGCAGGCGGGGGCCCCGTTTTGCCCCACCGCGCCGGCGCACGTGTCCTTGTAATGGATGTTGAAGCCGTCGACGAGCTCCTGGTTCAGCGCGCCGAAATACGTCTTCAGCTTGTACGTGTCGTCCTCGAACGTGTCCTCCCAGCGCAGCTTCTGCGTGCGGACGTTGTAGCCCTCGGTGCGGTAACGCTGCAGGCCCTCGACGAGCTCGATCTTGCCCCACGACCAGGCCGGCGGGGTGATCTCGCCGACGACGCGGTAATCATCCTTGTATTCGCCGGCCGCGGGGGGATCGAAATAAGCGTCGTACGCTGGGTCGAACGCGTCCGCCGGCGGATACGGCGCGTCCCCGCCATTCCCGCCCGCGCCGCCGCCGCCCGGCCCGCCCCCGCCCGAGGCGCCCTGGCCTCCGCTCCCGCCCGCCGCCTCGGGATCCGGGGTCGGGCCGCAGGCGGCCGCCACGAGCAAACAGAGCACGCCCACGGAAAATGCACGTAATGCCATCGCCAACCTCCACGCAATCGGATCGAGGGTAGGCGCCCGTTTTCGGAAACGCAAGCGTCCTCTGCGGCGGTGCAACACGTCGCAGAGGACACGAGACGAAGGTCACGACGCGGAAGGGAGAGCAAAATTGCTGCGATGCAGCAAAGCTGCCCCGCGCGCCTTCACGGGGCGCTCGGCAGCGGGATACGCACGAGGCCGGGGACGCCGCCCTTGTTGTAGGTCGTGTGGGCCGAGTTCGTGATGTAGAGGTGCCGGCCCTTGCTGGTCTCGCCAATCGCGAGGGCGGAGGGCTCGTAATAACCCGCGCCCTCGGAGAGGACCTGGGTCTCGCCGGTGGATTTCACGCGGACGATCTTGTTCGCCCGGCGCGCGGCGACGAGCATGCTCCCGTCGGCCGGATCCTCGATCAAGCCCTCGGCGCCGCCGAGCAGCGCGCAATCCGGGCCGGCGACGGGGTTCGGGTCGGCCTTCAGCTCGACCATGCCGCCCCCGGCCGGGACGAACGCGCCCTTGTAGATCGCCGCGCGATCGGCGTTCGTCCAGTAAAACGTGGATTCGATCGTGCTGTTCCCGGAGACGAGCACGCTCGTGATGCCCATCGGCGTCAGCTCGCCGAACGCGCAGGCCGACATCTCGTCCCCCGTGAGCTCGTCGGCGGGGCCGTACATTTGCAGCGTGCCATTCGTGATGATCTCGCCGAGGTGGCCGGTGACCGGCGAGGTGAAGAACGACGAGCCGAACGTCGTGAACCCGATCGTGCGCGGATAACCGACGATGTCGGTCCCCGAGACCCACGTGGGCTCCCCGCCGCCCGGCGGGAACCTGTACACGCCGGGCTTGAACTTCGCCGGATCCTCGCTCTTCACCACGACGTACACGTTCTTCTGCGCGTCGAGTCCGAGGCCCTGCGGGAACCCGATGCCGATCGGGGCCGGAATCGGGCCCCAATCGCTGACGGCGCCCGTCTCGAGGTCGACCTTCACGACCTTCGGGTCCACCGAAAAACTCACGTACGCGGTGGTCCCGTCGATCACGATTCCCTCCGGCAACTGGCCGAGCGGGCTGAACTCCGCGACGCCTTCGGGCGCCACCGGGTAGACGACCGCGCCGCCCGCGCCGCCGTCTCCACCCGCGCCGCCCGCGCCGCCGGACCCGCCCGACGCGCCCGCGCCGCCGTCTCCACCCGCGCCGCCCTCGCCGCCCGGGGGGGTTTCGTTCCCCCCGGCGCACGCCATCACGAGCGAGCCGAGCGCGACGCCGACGCAGACGAGAACCAGGCGCCCGAGCCCCGCCCGCGCGCGCTCGATCGATTTCCGATCGTCCTTCGATTTCATGAAAAGCCCTCCAGACCGGAGGAGGCTACCAGCCGGCCAGGTCGGGCCGCAAGGCGCGCCGCTCGCGCCCACGAAATCAGGCGAGCTCGAGCGCGCCGTGGTCGTCGCAATGCCCGCCGTGCGGGTGATGCAGGTGCCCCCCGACCAGGTAATCGACGTGATCCCCGTGCGGGACGCCCTCATGGCCGCACGAAGGCCCGTGCACGTGGCCTCGCTGGTGCCCGCTGCAGGCGTGCGAGGGCGTGCATTCGGCGCGGTTCGCCTCGTCCACCGGAATCACGTGCTCGTCCGTGTGGTCGCCGTGCGCGTGGTGCAGGTGCCCGTCGTGCAGGTAATCGGTGTGCCCCTCGTGCCGGATCGCCGTGTGCCCGCAGCCCTCGCCGTGCGCGTGGTCGTGGCTGCCGTGGGTCGGGTGGTCGTGCATCGATGTCCTCCTCCACATTGCTTGGCGCCGACGTGTCGAGGTTGGTAGCCCCGCCCACGGCCAGCGCAGATCGGCTGTGTGCTGCGCGTGCGGGGCGGAACCTGGACCTCGAAGAAGGCGCGTAAGGGCACCCAACATCGAAGTTTTTTCGCTCGGAGCCCTCGCTCGGGTTACACCTCGGCAGCGGCGGCGCGCGCGCGTCCGCTCCCACGAAGCGAGGCATCGATGTGCGGGATCGTAGGATACGTCGGGACGCGGCACGCGGCCCCCATCATCGTCGACGGGCTCCGGAAGCTCGAGTACCGGGGGTACGACTCGGCCGGCGTCGCCATCCATGATGGTCGTTCCATCGAGATTGTCCGGACGCTCGGCAAGCTCGCGCGGTTGTCCGAGGCGCTGGAGAAGCGCCCCCTCGCGGGCTCGACGGGCATCGGGCACACGCGCTGGGCGACACACGGCCGCCCGAGCGAGGCGAACGCGCACCCGCACTCGGCCGGGCCCGTCGCCGTCGTGCACAACGGCATCATCGAGAACCACGTGGCCGTGCGGCAGGAGCTCGAAGCCGAGGGCGTGAAGTTCCTCTCGGACACGGACACGGAGATCGTCGCGCACCTGATCCACCGCGAGCTCACGCGGGGGAAGAAGGGAAGCGGCGCGTCGACGTCGCTCTTCGCCGCCGTGCAAGCGGCCCTCCGGCACGTGGTCGGCGCCTATGCGATCGCCGTCGTGTCGCGGGACGAGCCGGACGTGGTGGTCGTGGCGAGGCACGGCTCGCCGCTCGTCGTGGGCCTCGGCGAGGGTGAGATGCTCTGCGGCAGCGACATCCCGGCGCTGCTCTCGCACACGCGCCAGATGATCTTCCTCGAGGACGGGGACGTGGCGGAGCTCCGCGCCTCGGGCGTGCGCACCGAGACGGTCTCCGGCGAGGTGGTGACGCGCAAGGCGAAGCACATCGACTGGAGCCCGGTGCAGGCCGAGCGGGGCGGCTACAAGCATTTCATGCGCAAGGAGATCCACGAGCAGCCGGAGGTCGTGGAGGCGACGTTGCGGGGCCGGATCGACCTCGCCGAGGGCGACGTGTACGCGGCCGAGATGGGCGTGCCGCCGGAGGTCGCGCGATCGATCCGGCGTGTGTATTTCGTGGCCTGCGGGACGAGCCACCACGCGGCGATCGCCGGTCGATACTGGATGGAGCAGCTCGCGAAGGTGCCCTCGGTCGTGGAGCTCGCGAGCGAGGTGCGGTATCGCGAGCCGCTCTTTTATCCGGACGACCTGGTGATCGCGGTGAGCCAATCGGGCGAGACGGCCGATACGCTGGCGGCCGTGAAGGCGGCGAAGGCGGGCGGGGCGCGGGTCCTCTCGGTGGCGAACGTGCTCGACAGCGCGATCCCGCGGGCGGCCGACGGGGCGCTCTACACGCACGCGGGCCCCGAGATCGGCGTGGCCTCGACGAAATGCTTCACGACGCAGCTCACGGCGCTCCTGCTCCTCGCGGTGTACGTGGGCCGGCGGCGCAATACGCTGCCGCAGGAGCGCGCGCAGAAGGTGCTGCAGGCGCTCTGGGAGATCCCGAGCCACCAGCGAGAGATCCTGGGCGACGCCGATTACGTGCACGCCATCGCCAAGAAGCTCGTGCACGCGAAGGACGTGCTCTTTTTGGGCCGCGGGCTCGGCTTCCCGATCGCGCTCGAGGGGGCGCTCAAGCTGAAAGAGATCTCCTACGCGCACGCCGAGGGGTACGCGGCCGGCGAGATGAAGCACGGCCCGATCGCGCTGATCGACGAGCAGCTCCCGGTGGTGGCCGTCTGCCCGCGCGACGCGCAATACGAGAAGATGCTCTCGAACGTGCAGGAGGTCCGGGCCCGCGAGGGCCAGGTCATCGCCATTGCCACGAAAGGCGACGAGGCGATGCTGGAGCTCGCGCAGCACATCGTGTGGATCCCGAAGGCGCCGGACGAGGTGCTGCCGCTCCTCACGGTGCTGCCGCTGCAGCTCATCGCCTATTTCGTGGCGAACTTGAAGGGCAACGACGTCGATCAGCCGCGCAACCTGGCGAAGACGGTCACGGTCGAGTGAGCCTCACCCCCGGCCCCTCTCCACGAAAGTGGAGAGGGGTGACGGAGAGAATGCCTCAGGCCGCCTTCTCCTCCTTCTCGCCGCTGAGCCCCTCTTCCTTGAGGGCGCCGCTCACTGCTTGAACGACGTTTGCCATCGAGGCGAACTCCTCGTCCTCGAGGCCCTCGATGATCTGGCGCAGCGAGACGGGTTGTCCCTTGCGATACTCGATCTCCTGGTCGCCTGCGCGCTCCAGCAGGTCTTGCTTCGTCACGGGGAACTCCATGCCGGAGAGCGCCTGCGTGACCGCGCCGATGCCGAAGGCCGTGCCCTCGGGCGGCCCGGGCTTGTCGTACGCCTGCCCGCGGACCTCCTTGCGATCGCGGAGATCACGCTGGTGCTGGACCTCCTTGCCGCCGAGGTGTCCTGCCTCCTTCACGGTCATCGTGCCCTTGCTCTCGTCCTTGTTTTTCTCGGCCATGGTGCGTCCTCCTCCTGCCTCCCGGGGTGTTGGGCGCGGTGAGGCCCGTGTCGAGGGTTTGGCCGAGCGAGTCATAACGCGTCGAGCGGCCCCTTCCGTCGCCGCCCTCTTGCGCTTTGGCTCGCGGTAAGCATGAGACCTATAGGAGGGAAGCCATGGCTGAGATGCGGAACCCCGGAGCGCAAAACGAGAGGCCGAGCGGAGGCACGCCGGCCGACGAGCCCGAGCACGGCAGGCCTCCGGTCGGCTGGGAGGGAGAGAACCGGGTGCTCGAACCCAAAACCGAGGCCGACGAGCTCGTCGACCAGGCATCCGAGGAGTCCTTCCCGGCGAGTGACCCGCCCGGCTGGATCCCCATGAATTCCTCCGACGCCCGGTGAGCCGGCATCCCCTCGGAAAAGGCGCACGCCCTCGACGAGGAACTTGCTGCGCCCGTGAAGGTCGGCAAAATGTTGCTCTTGCGCGCCCACGTCCGCGTGTGCCCGCGAGAGGCTTCCATCCCTCGCTGACCGAAGAATCTCCCTTCTTATGGGCCAGTCCACGTCACCCATCGTTCGGCGCCGGCTCCTTCAAGGCGTAGGCGCTTTGCTCCTCGGCTCGGCTTGCGACCCGGCGCCCGCGTCCCAGTGCCCGGAGACGAAGGCCGCGCCGCCGCCGCCGAAGCCGCCGCCGCCGCCGTCGACGGGGCCTCTCGCGCCGGCTTCGGCCGAGAGCGTCGGCATGTCCGCCGCGCGGATCGAGGACGTCTTCGCGCGGCTCGAGCGCCGCGTGAACGACGGCGCGTTCCCGGGGTTCACGGCGCTCGTGGCGCGTCACGGCAAGATCGTCGGACAGCACGCGTACGGCAAGAAGGTGCGCGGGGGCGACGAGCCCGTGACGCTCGACACCCTCTTCGACCTCGAATCGTTGACGAAGGTGTTGTCAACGGCCATTTCGGCGCTCGTCCTCGTCGACCGGGGCAAGCTCCGCCTCGACGACCCGGCCGTCAAATACCTGACGACGTTCCAGGGGGAGGGCAAGGACAAGGTGACGGTGCGGGACATGCTCCGGTATTCGTCCGGGCTTCCGCTCGACAACCATTTCTACGACGACAAGCCGGAGGAGATATGGCGGAAGATGAGCGCGACGCCGCTCGAGTATCCTCCGGGGTCGAAGGTCGAATACAGTGATCTGACGTATCGCCTGCTCGGCAAGGTGGTGGAGGCGGCGGCGGGCGCGACGCTCGACGTGTTCGCGCGTGACGCGGTGTGGAAGCCGCTCGGAATGGTGGACACGACGTACAATCCTCCGCCGGAGCTCCATTCGCGGATCGCGGCGACGGGCGCGACGACGCGGCGGGCGACGGTCGTGCGGGGGGCGGTGCAGGACGACCAGGATTTCGTGCTCGGCGGCGTGTGCGGCTGCGACGGCGTGTTCTCCACGGCGAAGGACGTGGCCGTCTTTTGCCAGATGGTGCTCGGCGGCGGCACGTACGACGGCAAGCGTATCATCGGCGCGGAGCTCGCCTCGGCGATGGTGGCGAATCAGACGCCGTTCGTCGACGCGGCGAAGGCGGACACGTCGCCGCTTTTGAACCTGCTCTCGACGCCGAAGGGATACGGCTGGGAGCTCTTCACGCCACGATTCTCGAACGGCGGGACGCGCCTCTCGCCGGGCTCGTACGGCAAGGCGGGCGGCGCGGGGACGTTCATGTGGATCGACCCGGCGCGAGAGCTCATCGGCGTGCTGCTGACGAACCACGGATTGCCCGTGCCCTTCGACGAGCGCGGGTGGAATCGGCTGCTCGACGAGACGAGCTGCGCGGAGTTCTTCGATGGGGTGGTGGGGGCGGTGACCGACGAGAAGTGACGGCACACGCGCGGGGACGTCGCCAACGAGACGTGTCCTTGGGCCAGGCAGCGCGCCCGCCCTCGGATCAGAGGCATAGGTCCTCGGATTGCGCGAGCGAACGCTCGCCGCCGTTCAAGGCCGCGCATTTGTGCTTTCGCTCCGCCTGGCCGAGGCTCATTTCGTAGACGCGGATCTGCATCTTGCCCTGCCCGAAGGGCCCGGCCTTCTGCGGCCTCAAGCTGATCGAGATCGAGCCGCCCGCCTTGACGCACGCGACGGGGAAGACACGGTTGCGCACCAGATTCTGCCTGCCCCTGGGCGGATTCTCCGTGTACGAGCGCTTGTCCTTGCCGCGCTGCACGTCGATCACGATCCCCCATTTCACCTCCGGCTCGAACGTCGCGTCCTCGGCGAGGACGAACGCGACCTTGTAGCAGCGCATGCCCTGGGTCGAGATCGGTAGCGGCTCGAACGCCTCGAGCTTCCGCTCGGCCTCGGCGACCTTGTGGAAGGCGCTGCCGATGTAGCCCCCCTCCAGCTCCTTCCAGAGGTCCGCGGGCGCGGCGTAGCGGGGCGCGGCGCTCGAGACATGGAGCACGTAGTATCCGTCCAAGCGAGGGTGGCGATAGAGGGCGTTGCCCCCTTGCTCGGCGGCGGTTCGTTTGGCGAGCGTGAGCAATTCGCTCTCCGTGTACGTCTTCGGGTCGTCGGGATGTCGTGTCACGCTGAATACACCCAGCACGACGTGTGGATCCTCCGGCGTGGGGAAATCAGGCTCGACCTTGACGTTCCTATCGCGGTACGCGATGCCCTCCGGCAAGCTCTCGAGCACCTCGATAGCGTCGGCGTTCGTCGGCGCCTTTCCGGGGGCATGACCGCTGTAGTGCGCCTTGTCCGCGAGCGTATCCTTGCGCACGAGGCAACCCGACGCCGCGCACGCGAGCGCGACGAGTAACATCCATCGATTCATGGGCGTGGTTCTCCAGGGTCGGGGCGCCCGTACTGTGCCTGAGCGTACGCGTCAAGCCCTACGCAGTCGACGGGAGGCGGGAGGCGCGCGATTCGCGAGGGCTCCCCGGGGCGTCTTCGGGGCTAGCTCACGAGACCTTGGGGTCTCGTGCGGGCGTCTTCGGGGCTAGCTCACGAGACCTTGGGGTGTCGTGCGGGCGTCTTCGGGTCGAGCGCGCGAGACCTTCGGGTCTCGTGAGGGCGTCTTCGGGTCGAGCGCGCGGGTCTCCAGGTCGAGCGCGCGAGACCTTCGGGTCTCGTGAGGGCGTCTTCGGGTCGAGCGCGCGAGACCTTGGGGTCTCGTGAGGGCGTCTGCGGGTCGAGCGCGCGAGACCTTCGGGTCTCGTGAGGGCGTCTTCGGGTCGAGCGCGGGGGTCTTCGGGTCTCGTGAGGGCGACTTCCGGGCGCGTGGGAGGGACTTGTTGACTCGCTTTCGTGGCTGCGCTTCAGTCCCTGCTTGGGGTCGATGTCCGCATGCGTTCGGGGGTTTTGCTCGTGTCCGCAGGTCTGCTCACAGCGGCGACGCCAGCCGAGGCGTACGAGCTCAGCGGCGGCGTGGGCCTGGGCGGGCTCCTCGTCGGGACCCTGCCGCGCTTCGGGGTGAGCCCTCATGTGGCGATGTCGTGGCGCGGGGAGAGCGGCTTCTCGTTTGGCGTGGACGACCTGTGCAGCGTGTTGCCCGGGACGGGTAGGCTCGGGGTGGGGGTGTACAACCAGACGTCGGCCGCCTTCGGGTATACGTGGAAGGACGGCGACGCCCGGATGGGGCCTTCGATTTCGCTCTACTCGATGCCCGCGTGTGGTGAGACGTTGTGCGGGCGCGTCGCGGGTCTTGCGCCGGGTGGGCACGCGCTGGTGAACGTGTATTTCGGCGGGGCCATCGGGGTATCGCTGAGCGCGAACGTGGATTGGGTGGGTGGACGGAGCGCCGTCCTGCCCGGGGGATGGGCGGCCATGCTCGTGGCGGGTCCCGTGTTTCGATGGAGGTCGAAGTGAACAGGACGAAAGGATATCTGGCGATCGCGGCCGTCCTGGGCTCGTGCTTCATGGCGTGCAATTACACGGACGGGGAGTGTTTTCCGAGGGAGGAGCTGTACGAGACGGCGGGAGTGGGCGGCGGGCCGATCGTGCCGACGGGGGTGGGCGTGGGTGGGTATGGGCAGGTGCCGTTCGAACCACAAAATGAGCCGCCGGAGCCGCCTCTGGGCGAGGGCGAATGTAACGCGATGGTGGAGGCTCGGTGCTTGGTGCCCGCAAGCGACGCGTGCGTCGAGCAGTGCCACGCGATCAAGGCGTACTGCGTCCATCGAGCCGCGCATCCCTACAGCCCTTCGAGCGGGATCGGGGACCTGTACTGGTGCAAGGGCGGATGGCCCTCCTATACCTGTTCGTACCAGTACTCGAACGGTGACAATTGCACCCTCATCTACCCGATCGGCAAATGGCTTTGCCGCTACGATTTCGAAAAGAAATGAGGGTACGAAGCCATGACACGTGATCGAGACATGGCGAACGCGCTCGCCGAAGGCATCAATTGCATCGCCGCCTTCGTGAAGGCGCTGCGGGACGATCCTGCCACGACCCCGGATCCCGATTGGGTGACGATCGTACACGAGATGGAGCGCGCCCTCGACGGTATCGTCGGGAAAGAGGTTTCAACCGACATGGTCGTCCGCGAGGAAGACCGGGACCGCGTCCGGAGGCTGCGAGCGCTGGTCTCGGACTGGGTGGCGACAGGGAAGGCGCCCGATGAGCTCCAATCGACAGCGGAAGCCGTCCTGATGTCCTTCGGTATCACCGTGTGAACCCCACCGCCGCGCCCCCCTGGGTCGTCGTCGAGGAACCCGGAGGGCGACCGCACCTCCGGCGGCTCGGCGCGGGGTGAGCCCGCGCCTTTTCAACTTCCCTCCGGCCTCCGTTCGCACTAGAACCGGACGCTGGAGAGCCTGATGGACCTGTCCTTCACCCCTGAGCAGATCGCCTTCCGCGACGAGGTCCGCGCGTGGATCCGGGAGGCCATGCCTCCGCGCATCCGCGAGAAAGCGGCCGTCGACGGGCATTTCGAGCACGACGAGATCATGGCGTGGCACCGGATCCTCCACGCGAAGGGCTGGGTCGCTCCCCATTGGCCCGCGGAATGGGGCGGCGCCGGGCTCGACGTCACGCGCCGCTTCATCCTCACCGAGGAGCTCGAGCTCGCCGGCGCCCCGTCGCTCTCGCCTTTTGGCCTCATGATGGTCGGCCCCCTCATCCTGCAGTTCGGCACCGACGCCCAGCGGAGGCGCTTCTTGCCGAAGATCGTCGCGGGCGAGGAGGTCTGGTGCCAGGGGTATTCGGAGCCGAACGCCGGAAGCGACCTCGCCTCGCTCAAGCTCTCCGCCGACCCCGACGGAAAGGGCAATTATGTGCTCAATGGGCAGAAGACGTGGACGACGTACGCGCAATACGCCGACTGGATCTTCGTGCTCGCGCGGACCGACAAGACCGCGAAGAAGCAGTCGGGGATCAGCTTCTTCCTCGTCGACATGAAGACGCCCGGCGTCACGGCGCGGCCGACGCTCACGACCGCAGGGACGCCCGCGTTTTGTGATACGTTCTTCGAGAACGTCGTCGTCCCCGGGGAGAACCTCGTCGGCCCGCTGCACGGCGGCTGGACCCTGGCCAAGGCGCTGCTCGGCCACGAGCGCACGTACATCGCGGCCGTGGGCATGTCCACGCGTGTCCTCAGGCGCGTGAAGCGGATCGCGGCGGCGACGACGGAGCGGGGCGTGCCGCTGCTCGAGGTCCCGGCGTGGCGCTCGCGGATCGCGAGGCTCGAGATCGAGCTTCTCGCGCTCAAGATGACGAACTATCGGGCGCTCGCCTCGGCCGAGCTCGGGCACGCGCCGGGGCCGGAGTCGAGCATCCTGAAGATCCGCGGCAGCGAGATCAACCAGCAATGTTACGAGCTCGCGATGGACCTGATGGGGCACGACGCGCTCTCCTGGCACAACGAGCCGGGCACGATCCCCGAACACGAGGCCTCGGTCCCCCCGCAGTTCCAGTATGCGCGCGCGGCCAGCATCTATGGCGGCAGCAACGAGATCCAGAAAAACGTCATCGCCAAGCTCATCCTCGGCCTGCCGAGCTGACGGGGACTCGCCATGAATTTCGACCTCACGCCGGACCAGAAGCTCCTCGAAAGCACCGTCGCCTCCTTCGTGAAGAAGGAGGCGACGGTCAGCCGTTTCCGCGCCCTGCGAGACGACCCCGTCGGCTGGAGCAAATCGCTCTGGAAGACCATGGCCGAGCTCGGATGGATCGGCCTCGTGTTCCCCGAGTCCGCGGGTGGCCTCGGGGGCTCCTTCGTCGACGTCGCCATTGTCCTCGAACAGCTCGGCGCGGGCCTCGTCCCCGAGCCCTTCGTCGCGTCCGTGCTCTGTGCGGGCACGGCCCTTCTGCGCCTCGGCGGCCCCGAAGAGCACGAGGCCCACCTCGCGCCGCTCATCGCCGGCGACACGAGCCTCGCCCTCGCCTGGGCCGAGCGCGGCGGCCGGTACGACCCGACCTGGGTCGAGACGACGGCAATCAGAAACGGCGACGAATACGTGCTGCGCGGCGAGAAGGTCTTCGTCCTGAATGGTCACGCGGCGGATACGATCGTCGTCTCGGCCCGCACCGCGGGCAACCCGGGCGATAGCGACGGTATCTCGCTCTTCGTGCTCCCGCGGGATACGGCGGGCCTCCGGATCAAGACGATACGGACCATGGACGGACACAAGGCCGCGATGGTCTCGCTCGACGGCGTGGTCGCCCCGGCGTCGATGCGGCTCGGGGCCGAGGGCGCGGCGGCGCCGGTGCTCGACGAGATCATGGACCTCGGCGCCGCGGCGGCGTGCGCGGAGGGGCTCGGCGTCATGCGCGCGGCCCTCGGCATGACCGTGGATTACCTGAAGACGCGCGAGCAGTTCGGCTTGAAGATCGGCACGTTCCAGGCATTGCAGCACCGCGCCGTCGACATGTTCGTCCGCGCCGAGCTCGCGAAGAGCACCTCGATCCTCGCGAGCATCAAGGTCGCGGACCCGGACCCGGCCGAGCGTCGCTCCGCCGTCAGCGCGGCGAAGGTCGAGCTCGCCCTGTGCGGGCGTTACGTCACGCAGCAATCCATCCAGCTCCACGGCGGGATCGGCATCACGGACGAGCACGATATCGGTCTGTACTTCAAGCGTATGCACGTCCTGAACGCCCTGTTCGGTGACGAAGAGCATCACCTCGCGCGATTCGCCGCGCAGCCCTCCTTCTGATCGAATCGCCCCCCTTCACGGCTGAGCACATTTCGGGCGTCGAATTCAGGAAAGCCCCGAGGTGCGCGCGTGTTCCGGACGCGTATCGTGATGTATTCACCGGGGGGTGATCATGACGGACGTAGCTTTTTTGAAGGACGAGGCACCGCAATCGCCAGGGGGCTTTCCGCTGAAGATCGACGTGGGCGGCGTCGACGTGCGGTTCGATTTGCCGAGCGGCATGCAGTTCTACATGGGGCTGCCGACGATCACCATGTGGACGGAGTCGAGTATGGCCGGCCTCATGCTGGGCCTCTCGCGGATGGTGGGCGTCGAGCGATTCAACCTGGCGCTGCAGAGCGGCGGGCGCGACAGCGTCGACGGAGATTGGGCGCACATCTCCACGTTTCCGAGCTTCGAGGAGGGGCTCGCCTCCCTCGCGGTCATCGCGGCGGCGGCAGGCTGGGGGATCTGGGAGGTCGTCTCGCTCGACCGCGAGGCGGAGGTGGGCCGGTTCCGCTGCAAGAATGGCTGGGAGTCGGTGTACCAGCGCGCGCTCTCGGTCTGCTGGGGCTCGGGGATGATGGGCGGGAAGTTCGCCGGCCTGTGCACGCGCCTCTTCGGCAAGAATTGCTGGGCGCAGCAGGTCTCGTTCCAGGCCCGGGGCGACGAGGCCGACGAGTTCATCGTGCGCCCCTCGGACCGCACGATCGAGGGGGATCTCGAGCTCTTGCTCGCGGCGGACGCGGCGACCCGCGCCGACCTCGCGGTCGCGCTCGAGCGGCTCCGGCAGGAGGTCGAGGAGCGCCGGGTGACCGAGGAGGCGCTGCGCCGCACCGAAAAAGAGAATGCCTTCCTCATCGCGCAGCAGCAAAAGACGATCGCGGCGCTCTCGACCCCGATCATCCAGGTATGGGAGGGCATCCTGACCTTGCCCATCGTCGGGCAGGTGAGCGGGGCGCGCGCGGCGACGATCATGCAGGCGCTGCTCAAGGAGATCGTCGATCGCGGCGCGCACCACGCCATCCTCGACGTGACGGGCGTCGATACGCTCGACGCCGAGACCGCCGATCACCTCCTGCGGATCGTGCGCGCCGCGGAGCTGCTCGGGGCGCGCGCGATCGTCACGGGTATCCGCCCCAGGGTCGCGCAGACCATCGTGGAGCTCGGCGTCGACCTCTCGGGCCTGACCACGGTCGCCGACCTCGAGGAGGGCCTGAAGACGGCCTTGCGCGGGGCGGGCGTGCGCGCGCCCGGGGCCCGCGTGTCCCCTTCGCATCGGTAAAACCTCGTGGTACCGTGCGCCTCGCATGGCCCCGTCCCACGACACCCACGAGCACGAGCACGAGCACGAGAACGAGAAGCGCGACCTGCGCGAGCGGGCGCGAGCCTTTTTTCATGACAACCGCCCGGCCGATCCGGGCTTCAAGCTCCCGCAGACGTTCCTGGAGGTCGAGTCGGAGGAGCAATTCCTCTGGCTCAAGGCCTGGCAAAAGCAGGTCCACGCCGCGGGGCTGATCGGCGTGGAGTGGCCGAAGCAATACGGCGGGCAAGGAATGCCGCCCGGGTCGCAGCGGGTCGTGGCCGAGGAGATGGGGCGCGCCGGCGTGCCGTTCCTCGTGAACCGGATCGGCCTCGACTGGGCGGGCCCGACGATCCTCGCGGTGGGCACGGAGGAGCAGAAGCAGAGGTATTTGCGGAACATCCTCTCCTGCGACGAGGTGTGGTGCCAGGGCTTCAGCGAGCCCGGCGCCGGCAGCGACCTCGCCAGCCTGCGCACGAGCGCCGTGCGGAGCGGCGACCACTATATCGTCCATGGTCACAAGGTCTGGACGACGCAGGCGTTCTGGGCCGATTACATGATCTTGCTCGCGCGCACGGACCCGGCGGCGCCGAAGCACGCGGGGATCAGCTATTTCCTCTTCCCCATGCAATCGAGGGGCGTGTTCGTGCGGCCGCTCGTGAAGATGACGGGCGAGGGCGGGTTCAATCAGGTGATCTTCGAGGACGTCGAGATCCCGGCCTCGTGTTTGCTCGCCTCGGAGGGGGACGGCTGGCGGCTCGCGGTCATGACGCTCGCGTTCGAGCGCGGGGCGTCCGAGGGCAGCGCGACGGGCGGGGCGCTCGCGGCGGGCGGCGAGGTCGCGCGGCTCGTCGCCCTGGCGAAGGGGGTCTGTCGTGACGGACGGCCCGCGAGCGAGGATCCGGTGATGCGGGATCGTATCGCGGAGCTCGCGATCGAGGAGGAGGCGCTGCTCGCGTCGGCGCTGCGGGCGCGTGTCCCCGGGCTCGTGGAGGAGCGCCCGCTCGCGCTCCCGTTCCTGGGCAAACTCGTGGCGACCGAGTTCGGGCAGCGGCTCGCGGCGCTCGGGCAGGAGGTCGAGGGGCCGCTCGCGCAACATGCGTTCGGCGCCGAGCGCGCGGCGGACGGGGGCCATTTCCAGCGGGCCTACATGAACAGCTTCGGGTTCACCATCGGCGGCGGGACGAGCGAGATCCAGCGAAACCTCATCGGCGAGAAGATCCTGGGCCTGCCGAAGAGCACCTGAGGAGGACGACCATGCAAAAGAGCGCCCGGATCCCCGACGATTTCGGTTATGGCGAGGAGCAAGTGTTGCTCCGGCGCGAGGCGCGGAAGCTCCTCGAGAGCTCTTGCAATACGGAGGACGTGCGGCGCTCCATGGAGACGCCCGCGGGCTTCGACGAGGGGCTGTGGACGCGGGCGGCGGAGGCGGGATGGCTCGGGCTCGCCGTGCCCGCGGCGCAGGGCGGGAGCGAGATGTCGATGACGAGCCTCGCCGTGCTCATGGAAGAGATGGGCCGCGCGCTCTCGCCATTACCGTTTTTCGGGACGCTCTTCGCGACGCTCGTCCTCCGGGAGGCGGGGAGCGAGGAGGAGAAGGCGCGGTGGCTCCCTGCGATCGCGGAGGGCAAGGTCCGCGCGGCCGTGGGCTCGGAGGAGCGTCGCGGGGGATGGGATTACGGGCACGTCGAGGCGACGGCGCGCCGCGAGGGCGAGCGGATCGTGATCTCGGGCGAGAAGGAGCTCGTCGTGGACGCGCCGAGCGCGCGCCTGCTCGTCGTGACGGCGAACGAGGCCGAGGGGCCGAGCCTGTTCGCCCTGCCGGCCGCGTCGGCGGGGATCATGGTGTCGCCGGACAAACTCGTTGATGCGACGCGGCGGAGCGGGCACGTGCGGCTGGAGGACGTGGCCGTGACCGACGCGGATCGGGTGGGCGCGAAGGGGGAGGCGATCACGATCCTCGGCCGGGTGATGCCGCGGATCTGGACGGCGCTCGCAGCGGAGATGGTGGGGGGCGCGGACCGGCTGCTCGGCATGACCACGGAATACGCGAAGCTCCGCCAGCAGTTCGGCCGGCCGATCGGCGCATTCCAGGGCGTGAAGTTCCCGCTCGTGGATCTGCTCGCGAAGATCGAGCTCTCGCGTTCGCTCGTGTATCGCGCGGCGGCGGCGATCGATCACGCGCCCGCGCAGGCCGAGAGGCTCGCGCGGATGGCGAAGGCGCACGCGTCGGACACGTACGCTTTCGCGGCGGCGAAGGCCGTGCAGCTCCACGGCGGGATTGGTTTTACCTGGGAGTGCGACGTGCAGCTCTGGTTCAAGCGCGCCCAGTGGAGCCGCGCGGCGTTCGGGGACGCGGCGCACCATCGCAAGCGGATCGCGGAGATGGTGATCGACGGATAGGTCGTCCTGACGGACCGCCGCGCCCCGAGGCCGGGAGAGGGGAGCCTCGGGGCGCGGCGTTTGCTTTTCAGAACCCGCCGCAGTAGCCGTAGGGCTGGTTCGGCTGGGGCAGGGCGACGGAGGCGACCGGCGTGGCGGGGGTGTTCACGTCGCTCGCGGTGACGCCGCCGTACGAGATCGCGTAGACGTAATCGTCGATGAACACGCCGCGGCGGACGCCGACGCCGAAGTAACCGCCGCAGTAGCCGTACGGATCGGCCGAGAAGAACTGCGAGTGGTCGACCGAGCCGCGCTTCACGATGCCATTGTCGAGCGTCACGTCGAAGAGCTCGAGCGAGCTCTTCATTTCACCCGTGTTCGGGTTCCAGCCGCTGAAGGGGAACGCGAGCAGGTTCTTCGGGCCGTACCAGTTGAACGCCTTGTGGTTGTACTGCGCCTCGGAGTAGCCCGACTCCGCGCCCGAGAACGTGTACTTGTGCATCAGCGCCGGCGCCGTCGGGTTCGTCACGTCGAAGACCTGCAGCGCGAGGCCCGTCACCTGGCCGTCGTTCGTCGCGTCCTGGCCGATCGTGAGCAGGTGGTTGTCGTCGATCGGGTGCATGTATTCGCTGAAGCCCGGGATCTTGAGCTCGGCGAGGACCTTCGGGGCCGCGGGGTTCGCGAGATCGATCACGAAGAGCGGGTCGACCTGGCGGAACGTCACGACGTAGCCGCGGTTGCCGATGAAGCGCGTCGAATAGATCTGCTCGCCCGGAGCGAGGTCCGTGACGGCGCCGAGCTGCACGAGCTGGGCCTCGTTTTGCTGCAGGACGTAGACGCTGCTCGAGCTCGTCCAGTCCGTCTGCGAGGCGAGGTTGCGCGTCGTGGCGATGCGGAGCAGGCCGTCCTTCTCGTCGAGCGAGAACTGGTTCTTCACGTGCCCGGGCACCGAGCCCGTCGCGACGTAGGCCGGCTGCGCCGGGTTCGTCGCGAGATCGAACTTGTGCACGAACGTCTCGGTGGTGTCGGTCGCCACGAGCGGCATGTCCTGGCCGCCCCACCACATCGAGTCGTTCCAGCCCCGCGCCGCGAGGTAGAGCCCGTCCTCGCTCGAATACACGGTGTCCGCGCCGCCGACGATGCTCGTCTCGACGAGGGGCGCGCCGAGGTTGTCGAGCGCGAACGATTGCACCTGCGTGAGGCCGTACGCCGTGGAGCCCGCGGTGGGCACGTAATACGAGCTGCAGCTCGGCGGGAGGGCCGAGACGTTGCCGCCGCTCTTCTCGAAGCGGTAGGGCAACCAGTCGTTGATGGTCGAGCCGTAAATCGCGAGCGCGTTCTTGAAGCGCAGGTCCTCGAAGGCGTCGATCCACTCGCTGGCCGACTCCGGGTAATCGCCCTCGGGGAACTCGGGGTAATAACTCACGCTGGGGCCGTGGTGGCCGCCGGAGAGCACCGTGCGCACGTGCTTGCCGACGCGGCGCGAGGAGGCGTAGTTGCCCTCGAAATAGACCTCCTTCTGGACGCCCGTGGTCTGCCCGCCGTCGAGGCCGAGGACCGTGATCTTCGTGAGCGGCGCGTAATACGGGTTGTAATACCCGTCGTACATGGCGCCGCCGCCGTAGTAGTCGTAGTAGGGAGAGCGCGGCTCCACGCCGGCCTGCTGGTAGAGCGAGGTGCCGTCGACCTGCGAATAAATGACGAGCTGGTCGTCGGTCACGAACATCTCGATCGGGCTGCCCTCGATCGACGTGGTCGTGTCGATCGCGAGATCGGAGACGGGCCACGACTTCAGGATTTCGAGGTTCTGCCCGTGCAGGAGGTAGATGTAGTTGCCGTCCGTCTTGAGGATGTCGGCCTCGTCGACGCCCGCGACCTGCGTGTTCGTCTCGGAGTGGTCGGGGGGCGCGCCGTTTCCGTCGCCGCCGCCGCTCGAGCCGCCCGAGCCGCTCGAGCCGCCGCCCGACCCGCCCGCGCCGCCGGGATCACTCGGGACGCCGCTGCCCGTGGAGCCCACCACGCCGCCGGGGCTGTCCTCCCAGCCGTAATCAGGGGAGCCCCAGTACTCGCCGTTCTCCTCGATGTCGGCGATGATGGCGTCGATCTGCGCGTTCATCTTCGCGACGGCGTCCGCCTTGAGCATCTCCTCGAGGTCGGCGCAGCTCTGGGCCTGCGTCAGCGTGCCGCGCGCCTCGGCGGTCGTCGGCGTACGCACGTCCGTCGAGCCGCTGCAGCCATAACCGGCGGCCGTGAGGGGGAGAATCGAAGCGAAGATCCAGAAGGCAGAGCGAGCGTTCTTCATCATGCCCACCCCATGAGCAAGGGGCGGGCCATCAAGCGCTCGGGCCCCACCTCGCGAATTCACACACGAAATGGGGATGTGGCCGCGTGCCGAAGTGTGCCATCGAGGCGCCGACGCCAGGATGGAGACCCGAACGAGTGGCACAGACGGCGGTGGTTGAGGCGTGACGGCAGGCGCAGTAAGGTGTGCCGCATGCGTGTCGTCCCCGTTCCTTGTTTGAGCGACAACTATGCGTATCTCGTGGCCGAGGAAGGGCGGCGCGAGGCGGTCGTGGTGGATCCCTCCGAGGCGGAGCCTGTGCTCGTGGCGCTCGCGCGCGAGGGGCTCGAGCTCGTGGCCATCCTGAACACGCACCACCACTACGACCACGTGGGCGGCAACGAGGCGCTGCAGAGCCGCTTCGGAGGCCTGCCCGTGTACGGACACACGAGCGACCTGGCACAGGGGCGGATCCCCGCGCAGACGGTCGGGGTGGAGGACGGCGGGTCGTTCGAGGTCGCGGGGATGACGTTCCGGGCGCTGCACGTGCCCGGGCACACGCTGGGCGCGGTCGCGTACGTCGTGAACGACGCGGTTTTTACGGGCGATACGATGTTCGTGGCCGGCTGCGGTCGGCTCTTCGAGGGCACACCCGAGATGATGTATGCCTCTTTGTGCCAGAAGCTCGGGCGCCTGCCCGGCGAGACGCGGGTTTATTGCGGGCACGAGTACACCGTGAGCAACCTGCGGTTCGCCGCGTTCGCGGAGCCCGAGAACGAGGCCGTGAAGCGCGCGTTGTTGATGGCGCAGGACAAACGCAGCCGCGGCGAGCCCACGGTGCCCGGGACGATGGCCGAGGAGCACCGGATCAATCCATTTTTGCGCGTCGAGGCGCAGGACGTGCGCGCGAAGTTTGGCGGGACGAGCGGCGCGGAGACGCTCGGGAAGGTGCGGGCGGCGAAGGATGGGTTTCGTTAGGCCTTGATCCAGAGCCGCAGGAACGCCGTCCCGCATGTCTCCTCGGGCAGGTGGACGAACCCCGGGGGGATCGCGCCGCCGAACCCGTGGAAGGTCACGACACACGTGCCGCGCCGGGCCCGCGCGAGCGCCTCTTCGACTTGGGCGACGTCGGCGGAGGCGCGCTCCTCGGAGAGCGGGACCGTCCGATCGACCCATTGTGAGGGCTCGAAGGTGCCCTCCTCGAAGGGGTTGAACAGGTAAAACCCGTCGTACGCGCCGAAATCGACGTCGTCGAGCGTGCCGTGGATCAAGGTGACGCGCGGAATGCCGTAGGTCGCGAGGATCTCGCGGCCGGCGGCGACGAGGCCCTCGCGATGCTCGACGCCGGTGAGCTCGAGCTCCGTGGTGAGCGCGGCGATGACGCAGAATTTCCCCATGCCCGCGCCGATGTCGAGCACGCGGCGGGCGCCGTGCGCGGCGAAGAGCTCCGCGGCGCGGCGGGCCACGTGGACCGGGGTCCAGTAACGATGGGAGAGCTTGCGGATTCGCTCGGGGTAGAGCCGATCGAAGGCGAGGTCGGAGACGACGCGGCCGGCGGCGACGTCCGCGAGGAGGGCCCTTCGCGCGGCTTCGCGGCCGGTCGGGCCAGGCGGGCGCGTCTTCACCCGGCTCGTCCCTTTTACGAGGCGTCACCCGCGTCGCTCGCCTGCGCGGGGCGCGCGGGCGCGGGCTTCGATCGCGGCGCGCGTCTCTCGACCTTCGGCGGCGGGACGGGCTTCTTGCGGAACTGCCGCTTGAAGGCGAGCACGACGCAGACGACGCCGAGCAGGCCGCAGGCGAGCGACGCGGCGATCTTCGCCCACTCGGGCGCCTTGATCCCGTAGACCATGCCGGCGACGTTGAAGAGGGAGAAGCCTCCCATGAGCAGGATCCACGGATTCGGTTGATTCATGATCGCGGTCGGTCCTCGGGAAACGAGCCGGCGCCCGAGGGTAAGGCCGCCGGAACGGGCTGTCTATACCTCGACCACGCGGAGGAGCACCTCCTCGGCCTCCGGGGACGCGTCGCCGCGCGTGGCCTCCGCGAGGATCCGCGTGGAGCCCTCGTCCCGCGTGAGGAGCTGCGAGCGGCCGTCGAAGTGGGCGTCGAAGACCCGGCCGAGGAGCTGCGCGGTCACGCCGTAGCGGATGGCGCGGAGCGGCGTGGTGTCCATCTGCGCGAAGAGCCCCTCGTCGAGCCATTGTTGCTCGCGGAGCCTGCGCCCGTCGGAGCCGCCGAAGGTCCACGGCGTCTCCCAGGGCCAGAAATTCGCGGCGGGGTGGGCGATCACGCTGCATTCGAGGTGGTCGTAATGGGGGATCAGGGGGACGAATTCGGGCTCGCGGGGGGTGTGCGGGACGGCGAAGCCGTCGTAACAGATGAGCGTCCCGACCTGGCCGAAGGGCGTGGAGAAGGGCATGAGCTCGCCGCGCCGGCCCGGCGAGAGGCCGAGCGTGTCCTCGACCGTGGGGACGAGGTTCACCTTGCGCGTGACATTGACGTGGCGGCCCGCGGGATTGAAGGTGTACGAGGTGTTGTAGACGCGGCCCTCGGCCGGCGCGTAAGACGCCGCGAGGTTGCCGTGCGCATTGCGAGGCAAGAGCGCGCTGCCGGCCACGGTCCAGGCCTGGTAACGCTGCGCGAACCGGGAGAAGGCCTCGCGATAGATACGCCGGACCTCGGGGGCGACCGCGAGGAGAAAGCCGACGCTCGCGCGGGCCGTCTTGCCGCGGAGCATCGCGGAGGCCATGCGGAAGGGCGAGCGGAGGGCGACCTTGGTGAGGGCCTCGTCGACGGTGCGGGCGCCGCGGACGAGGTCGAGGCGGCCGGCGAGCGGCAAGAACCCGCCGATCATCTCGGGGAAGACGGCGAGGCAAGGGTGCTCGTACGCCCCGCTCGGAGCCCGCGCGCGTGCCTTCTCGAGTTTGTCGCCGACGCGGGAGAGCATGGCCTCGAAGGCCTCGGCGGAGGCGTAATCCTCGGGCGTGACGTGGACCTGGCAGGCGGCGAGCTCGACCTTTTGCGTCATCTTTTCCCTTTCACTGTTGCTGCTCGACGCGGAGCGCGGGCACGCCCTTCGGTACGAGGATCACGTTCGCCGCGCGATATCCGCCGGGCGCCGCCGGATCCACGTCGCGCTCGAGCTCGCCGAACACGCGCACCCGATCGCCCGGACGAACCACGATCTCGTCGACGGTGTCGTAGGGGAACGGCTCGAGCCCTTCGTCCTCGGGGTCGTCGTTTTGGTTGATGGTCTGGACAAACCCGTCGACGGGCGGCGCGTCCGCGCGATCGAGCCGCTCCTTCGGGCCCTCGAGGCGGACGCGGCCTCCGGGGACCCGCAGGATGGTGCCGTCGTCGAGCTTCACCGAGAAGCCCGAGGTCTCGGCGTCGTGGAGCATGAGGTCGGTCCCGAGGAAGCGCTTGTTGCGCAGATCGAGGGCCCAGGCGACGCACGGCTTGCCCGTCGCGGGGGCGAGCATCCCGGTTTGTCCGAGCACGGTACCGCGCGGCCCGGGCCTGCGCCCGAGCGACGGGGGCTTCGTGATCCCGCCGTTCGGGCGAGGCCGGTTCTGGTAGGCGCGGATGGCCTCGTAGATCTTGGCGATGATCCAGTAAAGGAGGACGCCTGCGGCCGCGATGAGCGCGACGACGGCGACGACGGGGAGGAACTCGGCATCCAACGCGACGCTGCCGCAATCGCCGCAGCCGGTGCAACCCTCGAAGATCGAGCCCGCGCCGAGCGAGGTGCCGCCGGCCTTGGCGAGCTGTTTGGCGCGCCTGCGCACGGAGGGCGGGCCCCACACCTCGGTGCGCAGCGCGTCGCGCCCCGCGCGGGTCTCGAGCGAGGCCACGCGATGCTTGCGCCCCCCATCACACGTCTCCTTCGGCCCGAGCAAGGTGCGGCAGTCGATGCACACGCGGACGCGAGGGAACCAGGCGCGCGCGGCGATCGGCGTCGTTTCTCGCGCCTGCGCTGCGGGCGTGAGGGAGGAGGAAGCCATCGGCCGCATCGTACTACGGGGCGTCGTCGAGGCATCACCCGACGAGCATCCGAGCTGGCTTGACACGCATCCCCCCTCGCCTGCGATCCTGCCGCCCCGGCCCTCGTCCGGGGGGAAGCTCGTTCATGACGCCGAAACTCGCCACGGTCCTGCGCTCCATCGTCCTCGTGCTCGTCGTGCTCGTCGCCGCGGCCTGCAACCGCAGCAAGGGCGGGCCCGCTGCCGCCTCGGACAAACCGCGCGTCGCGGTCTCGATCTTCCCGCTCTGGGACATCGCGCGGCGCGTGGCGGGCGACGGGCTCGACGTCGTGCTCGTGCTGCCGCCGGGGAGGAGCGAGCACAGCTACGACCCGACGCCGAAGGAGATGGCGCAGGTCGCGAAGAGCAAGCTCGGCGTCTCGGTTGGCCTCGGCATGGATGGATGGCTGGAGAAGATCGTGCGCGGCGCGGCGGGCACGGACGTGCCGATCGTGCAGCTCGGCCCGAAGGCGAACCCGCGCCGCATGACGGCCGAGGAGGTCGGCGCCGAGGCCGCCGAGGAGGGCGAGGACCACGACGAGCACGCGAAGCACGACGACGGCCGCGAGCACGACGACGGCGACCACACGCCGAAGCCCGAGCCCAAGGGCGCGGCGAAGGGCGAGCACGACCACCACGGTCATCACCACGCCCACGGCGCGGAAGACCCGCATTTCTGGCTCGATCCGGTGCGCATGAAGGCGGTCGTGCCGATGCTCGTCGAGGCCTTCGTGAAGCTCGATCCGAAGGGCGCCGAGGGCTACACGGCGCGCGGCAAGGCCGTGGAGGCCGAGCTCGACAAGCTGCACGCGGGCCTCGAGGCGCGCGCGAAGGGCTGGACGAAGAAGACGATCGTCACGTTCCACGGCTCGATGGGGTATTTCGCCGAGCGTTACGGGCTCCAGATCGCGGCCGTGATCGAGCCGTTCCCCGGCAAGGAGCCCACGGCGCGTTACGTGAAGGACGTGCTCTCCGCGATGGAGAAGAGCAAGGCCGCGGCGCTGTTCTCCGAGCCGCAGCTCGATCGAAGGCCCGCGCAGGTGATCGCCGACCAGGCGAAATTGCCGCTCTTCGAGCTCGACCCGATCGGCGGCAGCGCGGGCGCCGAGACGTACGAGGAGCTCCTGCAGAAGAACGCCGCCGTCCTCGACAAGGCCCTGCAATGACCGCCGCGCAGGCCGAAATGGATGGGATGCCGCAGGGGCATTTCACGCTGCCCGATGCGTCGCTCCCGCGCGTGCTGGAGGTGGAGGACCTCGTCGTCGACGTGCCCGGGCGGAGGCTGCTCGACGAGGTCTCGTTCTGGGTGCCGAAGGGCGAGTTCGTGTGCCTCTGCGGGCCAAACGGCGCGGGCAAGAGCACGTTCCTGAAGGCGGTGCTCGGGCTCATGACGCCGACGAGCGGCTCGATCCGCATCATGGGCAAAAGCGCGCAAAAGGCGCTGCGCGACGTGGGGTACGTGCCGCAACGCAAGACGAGCGACATGACGTTCCCGGCGCGCTCGATCGACCTCATCGTCGCGGCCATGCGCGGGAGCTGGCCGCTGCGGATCCGCGAGGAGGAGCGGGCGCGGGCGATCGAGATCCTGCGACACGTGGGCGGAGAGAGGCTGCTCGAGAAGGAGATCGCGCGGCTCTCGGGCGGCGAGACGCAGCGGGTCTTCCTGGCGCGGGCGCTCGTGAACGAGCCCTCGCTCGTCATCCTGGACGAGCCGACGGCGGGCGTCGACGTGAAGGGGCGGGCGGAGTTCCTCGATTTGCTGGCGGAGATCTCGGCGAGCGACGAGCTCGCGGCGATCCTGGTGACGCACAACCTGGCGGCGGTGGCGCGTTGCGCCGAGCGGGTGGTGTACCTCGACGCGGGCAGGGTCTCGGCCTGGGGTTTGCCGAGCGAGCTCCTCGGCCAGGCGTCTCTCTCGGCGATATCGGCCGTGGCCGGCGGCGACCACGCGGCGCATTCACACCATCATCATTTGCCCGACGAGGAGTGAACCTTCGTGGACGCGTTGCTCGAGCCCTTGCTGGTCCCCTTCATGCAGCGGGCGATGATCGCCGGCGCGGTGGTGGGGGGTCTGTGCGCGATGATCGGCGTGTTCGTGGTGCAGCGTGGCCTGTCGTTCATCGGCGACGGCCTCGCGCACGCGGCGTTCGGGGGCATCGCCCTCGGGCTCCTGCTCGGCGTGTCGCTGGAGCGGATGACCTGGGTGGCGCTGCCGTTCACGGTGCTGATCGCGCTCGGGATCGGGTACGTCCTCCGGCGCGGGAGCCTGCGCGGGGACGTGGCGACGGGCGTGTTTTCGGCCGTGTCGTTCGCGCTCGGCGTGCTGCTTCTGGGGCTCCGATCGACGGACGGGCCGCAGGTGAACGTGGAGACGGTGCTCTTCGGGAGCATCCTCGCGATATCGCCGGAGGACCTGCTCACGGTGGGCGTGGTGGGCGTGGTGACGGCGCTTCTCCTGGCGTTCACCTGGACGAAGCTCGCGTATGCGACGTTCGACCCGGAGCTCGCCGCGCTCTCGGGCGTGAAGGTGGCCGCGCTCGATTACATGCTGCTGGCGCTGACGGCGGTCGTGATCGTGGTGGCGGTGAAGACGGTGGGGATCGCGCTCGTGAGCTCGTTCGTGGTGATCCCGGCGGCGACGGCCAAGATGGTGGGCCGGAGCATCGGGCGGGTGGCGCTGCTCGCGATTGCGATCGGGACGATCGGATCGTCGATTGGATTGATTCTTTCGTACCACGCGAACGTGGCGAGCGGCGCGACGATCATCCTGACGCTGGGGGCGCTGTTCGGGCTTTCGCTGCTGTTCAAGAAGCGGTGAGGACGGGCATGGTCTTTTTTACGAAGATTGACGATCGAGCCAAGGTGAAGGGGTCTCGGGATCCACTGGGCTTCGAGCCCATCTGGAGCGCGTTTGGGCGGGAGGTCGTTGGCAACCTGACGACGGTCACGACCTCCTTGCGTGGGTTTACGACACTCATCTTGGGCATGTATTTCGTGGATCGCCTCGTCGAGCGCGGGAAGGTCAGCGAAGGAGCACGGCTCGCGTTGTTCCTGCGGGCCGAGCAGCTCGCCGCGTATAGCCGTCACGCGGCGGGGCAAGAAGGGCTCCGGGGAGAGCTGCGCGGTATCGAGCGGGTGAAAGGACGCCTCGCGAGCGGGGGGAGCGTGAAGATTTCCGCGGACCCGGCGCATCAGATCTTGAGTGATCAGCGGACCTATGGATTGTGGGGCTTGTACAGCCAGGCCGCGCGCAAGAGCGGGATCTTCGACGCGCACGTGCAGAGGCTGACGCCCTCTGCCTATCAGTTCGTCGAGAGCTTCCATGCGAGCAGGCTCCGCGGCTTCGAGAGGGCGATAGATGACCTTATTGGGAAGAAGGAGGCCGCAATTTTCGACCCCTACAACAAGCACAAGGCGTGCGCAGCCGCGCTCGCCAGGCAGCTCGTGCCGAGGGTCGAAGGCGAAGAGCTCGACTATTATCTGAATACGCTGGTCCGCGGCGGGGAGGGAATGGCGCCATCGGTCCGCGCTCGGCAACGGGAGCTATGGGAGACCATGGTCGAGGTCTACGATTCCAAGCGGGTACCGTGGGAAACCTGGTTTGTTATGAAAGACCTGGACGAGCTTCTGTTACGCGCGGAGAAAGAGGGTCGCGGCGCCTTGGCCGAGCGCCTCTCGTACATCCGCCACGTCGAGCCGCTCCTCGGCGCGGTGGCGCGGCTCTTCGGTTACCTGATGCGTTGCGGGAGCCGCTCGGTGAAGGACGTCGCTCGGGACGTGGAGGAGACGTGGGGCAAGGGGCTCGTTCATCTCGAGCCGGATGCATTGCCGCGAGGAGCGATCGTGCTCTTCGATCACGCGGCTTCGGACAACACCCGCAAGCGTATCCTCGATGCGGGCCTCGCGATGCAGCGTGGGAAGTACGGCGACGCGATCCGCCTCGTGCTCGAGCAGAACGAGGCCGTCATGAGGGCGCGTGGCGGCGCGGCGCCGTGGGTGAAGATCGACCGCGGCAAGCTCGATGTACGGTTTCGTGGGGACGATGGGCCTCCGCTCCCGTCGCGAAAAGAGTTGCCGCACCTCTGGACCAACTCGTATTTCATGAACAGCTTGAAGGCGATAGGTCGCACCGTCGTGGGGCGCGCTTGATGCAAAGCCCCATTCCCGAGAACTCGCTCTGCGATGCATTACGCGATGCCATCGGCAAGGGTCGCGTCGAGGCCGCGGTCTTCACCACCTACACATTCGAGCCCGCGTTCTTCGAGGAGAACGTGCTCCCAGTTCTCTGGGACAAGACGTTCTCGCACCACACCCGCGCGCGAATGTGCGAGACCGACAGGGCACTACGAGAGGGAATCGCGGAGGTCGCCGTCTATTACGATCGGGCAGGGCTCCAGCAAGTCACGTCGCCGCGCCTTGCCGTCACGTACCGCGCCATCGTGCGCCGGAACAAGACGAGGTTTCACCCGAAGGTCGTCCTCGCCCTCGTCACCGACGGGGATGGAGCGAAGCGGTCTCGGCGCCTCGTGATTTGCATCTCGTCGGCGAACCTCACGGAGCCCGGGTACTTCACCAGCCTGGAGTGCTTTCACATCGAAGAGGTCGCGGAGGGGACGAAATGCTCGTTTCGGGACGATCTGCGCCACCTGCTAAGGAACATCCGGAGCGACGCGCCACCGGACGACGAGCACCCGGCATTGGACGAGATCGACAAATTCGCTCGTGGGCTCCAGCCAGACGAGCGGAAGAAGACGCGGATTTTCGTCGGGCAGAGCACGCTCACGGAGTTTTTCGCGGAGACGCTGGTCCGCGGCGTACGCAACCGATGCGAGCTGGAGATTGTGTCGCCCTATTTCGATGAATCCGACGCGGCCCCTCTCCGCGCGCTCGCGGAAGCCCTGTCTCCGACCGAAATTCGTGTCTATCTGCCGACAGACGAGAATGGCAAGGCGGCTTGCTCCGAGGCGTACTTCGAAGCTGTCGAGGACCTCGCCACCTGGTCCGATCTACCTGCCCAGCATCGAAGGTCGTCCGAGAAGGACAGCAAGGCGAAGCTGCGCCGGGTGCACGCGAAGCTCTACAGGCTCCTCTTGCAGGATGGCAGGGAGTATTCACTCGTCGGCTCCGTGAACCTAACCGGCGCAGCACACGAGAGCTGCCGCCAGGGGAACCTGGAGGCGGCCTTCCTGGTCCTCGACAAATATGCCGAGGGCCCGCGTCCCTTGCTCACGCCTCTCGGACGGTCGGGACGGCCCAAGATCTTCGCGGATCCGGAGGAGGTCGACGACGAAGAAGACATCGATGACGTCATCGTCCTTCCGCTGTACCTCCGCTACGACTGGGGGAATGGGATGGCGTCCTATTACTGGGACGAGCAGGTGGATGCTGTTCCCAGGCGAATCTCGGTCACCTCCGGGGGCGTGCCGATCACGGTGATCGCGCCCGTCCAATCGAACGCTTGGGTGCCATTCCGGGACGACGTATCCCGCGTCATCGCCGAGAAGCTCCGCGGCACGTCGTATCTTACCGCCCAGGCGGGCGAGCGTGGCGAGGCGATCGTGCTCGTGCAAGAGATCGGCATCATCGAAAAACCGTCCTATGCAGAGGGGGTGCAGTGGACGGCGGAGGACATCCTGCGGGCCTGGTCGTCGCTCAGCGAAGATCAGCGGCAGATCGCGCTGGAGCGCTCGCTAGAGGCCACCACGCTCGGCAGCACCGTCGGACGCGTGGATGCGACTTCGAAGGACGCGGAGAAGAGTTTGTTCGATGGCGTCGCGGGCATCTATCATGGCTTCTTCCGTCTTGAGGATCGGGTGGTCCAGGCCATCCAGGACAAACGGCCCCGCGAGGCCGAGTTTTTGTTGTTCGGAAAGGGGTTCGATACGCTGCCAGCCCTCCTGGATCGCGTGATCAAGGACGACGCGGGAGATCGCGTGCATCGATACGTCACGCTCCTGTCGGTCCAAGTCCTCTTCGACCGCTTCGATCGGCTGGGGGATGTGCTCGTCGCGCGTTTCCTCGAGGAACACGCGAAGCGGCGTCGAGAGCTGGAGAAGAAGCTCGGGGAGAACGTCGACACCATCCGAGCGACGTTCACCTTCGAAGATGCCGAGCATCGCCGGCGGTTCTTCGCGTGGTTTGATCGCTGGTTCCGTAGAAACGTCGAGCGCGGGGAGCACGAGGAGGACCGGGGATGAGCAAGCCCATCACGCGCATCGGCTTTTCCGAAGCCAAAAAGCTCCTAGATTTTCACGCGAATGGCCCCATCGGTGAGCACCTGGCCGCCGAGCAGCTCCGCGGCGCCGTGGCGCTCCACAACATACTCGCGACGCAAGACTTCGCCTATCTCGCCGACGAGGTAGGGATGGGCAAAACGTACGTGGCGCTCGGCGTCCTTTGCCTGCTCCGATTCGCGCATCCGGATCTGCGCGTGCTGGTGATCGCGCCCAAGAAGAACATCCAAGAAAAGTGGCTCAAGGAGTGGAGGAACCTCGTCGCCACGAACTACCTTGCCACGGACCTCGTCGTGAAGTCCTTCGGCAACACGCCTGCGCGGCCTGCGGTTGCCTGCCACAGCCTGCCAGGATGGGCGGAGGAGGTCGTGAAGAACCCGGACCGGGACGTGTTCTTGCGGCTCCCGAGCTTCAGCTTCGGCATGGCGCAGGAGGAGAGCGCGGCGCGGGAGAGCAAGAAGCGGATGAGGGACGAACTCGTCCGGCTGGGGCCGATGCTCGAACGCGCGGGCCTCGACCTGCGTTCGCTCCAGGACAACAACGCATTCAAAGACGCGTACGCGCGGAGCATCAACGCGCTGCTGCCGCATTACGATCTCGTCATCATAGACGAGGCGCACAACCTGAAGCATGGGTATGGCGACTCCGGCCGCGTGTCGGCGCGCAATCGTCTGCTCGCGATGACGCTAGGTTCGGCGCCGGACGGTGCGCACGAGGCGTTTCCGCTCTGGGGGAAGCGCTTCGATCGGGTACTGTTCCTCTCGGCGACGCCCCTTGAGAGCCATTACGAAGAACTTCACCATCAGCTCGCGTTGTTCGGGTTCGAGACGTCGGGGAGCGCCCTTCTCGGCGAGGACGCCGAAAAGCGGGCGAAGGAGTTCATGATCCGTCGGCTCACGCGCCTCGATGTAGCGGGTGATACGTACACGAAGAACATGTACCGCCGCGAGTGGCGGGGCGGAGGCGTGCGGACGCACGACGAGGCGCTCGAGGTCCCGGACGCTCAGAGTCGGCTGGTCGTGGCGCTCGTCCAGCGGAAGGTCGCGGAGGTCATTCGGCACCCGAAATTCGACAAGACGTTTCAAATGGGAATGCTCGCCTCGTTCGAGAGCTTCGGAGAAACGGCGCGCAAGAAGCGGCGCGGATCCTCCGGGGAAGACGCGAATTTCGACGGCTCGGAGCAGGCGGAGACCGATGCCGAGAAGGAAGGGGCCGACGTCGGCGTCATCAAGGGGCTCCGGACGTCCTACTACAAGCACGTGGCCCAGCGCCCGATGCCGCACCCCAAGATGGATTGCGTCGTCGACAGCCTTCGCACGACGTTCGGCGATGGTCAGAAGGCGCTCGTCTTCGTCCGGCGCATCCGGAGCGTCCAGGAGATCGGTGAGAAGCTCCGCGACCATTACGACGCGTGGATCGAGCAGAACCTCCGCCGCGAGTTGCCGAACATGGGGTACGAGCTCGGGAAAGTATTCGAGAGGTATCGAGCGTGGCGCCAGAGTCGAATGCTCGCTTCGCACATCGAAGAGGAGGCGCCTCGCGTTGAGGGGGAGGAGGGAGGGGCGCCACGCAGCGCCACGGACGAGGAGTCGGGAGAGGTCGACGATCCGAACGACGACGTTACGTTCTTTTCGTGGTTCTTCCGAGGCACGGGGCCGGAGAAATGCTTCTCGGGGGCGTCTTTCCGAAACAACCAGCTTCAGGGTGACACGTCACCCTTCGGCACGTTCTTCGACGAAAACTATGTCCTCCTCTTGCTTGGCGCTGCGGCGAGCGAGGATCCGCTGGGCGCGCTCTCCCGGGCCGTGGAGCAGAACCGGGCAGCGCTCGGTGAGCGGCTCCGGCGCATCGCGACGTCGAGGGTCCGGGGGAGGCGAGGTGAGGTTCCACGGCGTGCCATTTTCGAGGCATATCAAGCCGCCGCGCTCGTCGTGCTCGCGGGGGCGCGGCTCTCGTTCAAGAGGTGGGCGGAGGCCGAGGCGCTCCTCGACTTGCGCTTTCCCGGCACGAAGCGGGAGCCGGAGCGGACGGAGCGGAGCTCCTTTCCGGGGCCGGACGAGTATCTCAAGATCCGGACATTTTTCTCGGGAGTGCAGGAGCGTCCAGCGCTCGCGCGGGTGTTCTTTCCGACCAGATTCGAGCGGCCCGCACAGTTTGCGCTCGATCGGGAGCTGCGCCGGGAATTGCTTTCATGTACCGCGCGGCTTGGGCACGCCTTCATCACGTTATGGGCGCTCGCAGCCGATTTATTCGGCTCGCTCGAGGCGAGGCGAGCCGAGCGCAGCCATGACGTCGTATCGAAGTTGTTGAATAAATACTGTGATCGCCTCGAATCCGAGATCTGTCGTGGTGGGCTCACGGCGATGTATGAGCTGTCGAGCGTCTCGCAGAACTTCGACGAGATCGTCCGCCTGAACTTCCCGGAGGCGAAGCGAGCCAAGTATACGGATTCGATACGCAAGGAGTTGCGCAAGGAGCTCTCCGCACAGCGACCGGTCGCCGGGATGTTCGGTGGTGTCACGCCTCGGATCGTGAAGCAGTTTCGGATGCCGGGGTATCCACTCGTCCTGGTCTCCACGGACGTCGTGAAGGAGGGTGAAGATCTCCACACGTTCTGCTCGAAGGTCATCCATTACGGCATCGCCTGGAATCCTTCAGAGATGGAGCAGCGAACGGGTCGAATCGATCGGATTGGTTCTGCGACGCACCGGCGACTCGGCGCGCTCGATCGGCCGGTGCGGGTGGACGAGAAGCTCGAGGCACAATACCCGTACCTCGGAGAGACCGTAGAGCGACTCCAGATGGCGCGGCTCTTCCGCAAGATGAATCGCTTCGTTCGAGCGATGCACCAGTCGTTCGGCGGCGAGGATCTCGGGACCAGGAGCCGCGAGTCGTCAGTTCACGTGGACCAGGCCTTCGCCAGGGACGAACGCGACACGGCCCCGATCGAGGGGCGGCTCGAGACGAAGTTCGAGATTGATCCGAAGCTCCTGCGCGGGACACAAAAGATCAATCCAGCGGAGAAGGAGGAGCGGGCCGAGGCGTGTGTCGCACACTTCTCGGAGCTCGTGAAATCCCTCGGGAAACGGATCCGGATCGATTGGCACGACGAGAAGCGTGAAGCGGGTGTGGGGACGACCTATAGGCGGGGGCCACGGCTCCTCCGCCCGCAGGAAAAAGACCCTTGGGGCGAGAATGGTGTGCGGCAACAACCATTTTTGCTATACGTCGAAGGCGCGCCGATCGAGGGGCGGGCACTCGTGCATTTAACGAGTCCGGTTGGATGCATTCGCGAGGACGAGCCCGCCCTGGCGAAGCTGCTGGAATATCAGGAAACATTCCTGGGCGCGCGCATCTGTCTCGTCTCGGAGGGGGAGGGGTTGCGGAGCTATACAGTGACCGTGGAGGGGGATGTCCTGCTCGATCCGGAGACGACCGACGTGGAAGAACTCTGTGATCTCTTCGCCGCGGTCGCGCTTTGCGCGGACGACGTGGAGCACGTGCTCCTGTCGGATGAAGATCGCGAGTACGAGACGTTCAAAGAGGATCTAAAGAAGGAGCGGGCCACGGCGCATGATGGATAGGTGTCTGAAAGCTGCCTGTGCCCACTCGGACGAGAAGGCGAGGTTCTCCCTGGAGGGGAGCGTCGTCACCATCGTATGGCCAAAATCGGGGCGCGGGCACGAGGTACGCTGGGAGCACGATGCGAGCAGGGACTCGCTCGTTCTTCGCGCGATCGTCGCGCGCGCCGGGCAGATCCTGAGCCTCCGTGACGCCGATCTCGCGAGGATCCTCCTTCAGCAGAACCGCGCCACGCGGGTCGTTTCGTTCCGGCGCGTGGCGCGGTGGGGGAGGGTCGAAGCCACGGTGGTTTGTCGCGCGAGCACGGTCTCGCCGGCGGAGCTCCGATTTTATCTGCTCGTGCTCGCGCGAGAGGCGGATCGCCTGGAGTTCCTGCTCACGGGTGCAGATGCACCTCTGTCGGGAGCGTCGAGGGGATAGATCCGTCAGGGAACGGTTCAGCCCTCGTTGAACCACATCCGCGCGAACACCCGCGGCCGCGCCTTCTCGAGCGGCCCCGCGGCCTCCTCGTCCGACACCAGCATCGCGGCCACGCCCATCGCGTCGCCCTTCACGAACACGCGTGACGCGACCCGCACCCGCTCGCCGGCGAAGCTCGGCTTTCGGTAGGCGATCTCCGCGGTTCGCGCGAGCAGCGGCGTCTTTCTCCCGTGGTCCCACAATCGTCGCAGCGCGGATTCCACGAAGAGGCGTGGGTAGACCAGCGAATTGACGTGCTGGTTCGAGTCGGTATGGTCGAGCCCGAAGACCACCGGCACAGGGTCGAGCGCGAAGACGTCGTCGACCCAGCGCGCCCCGGGGGGCAGCTCGATCGAGGCCTCCGGCGGCCGCCACGTCGCGCGATCGGGCGGCACCTCGGGCAGACCCGGCACCGAGAGCCGCGTGATCTTGCGCGCCTCCGGCGGCCCGAACGGGCGCGTGATCACGTGCTCGGCGTAGACGCGACCCGCGAGCAATCGCTCGCCCGCGTTCGCCGGCGCGGGCCCGTGCGTGCGGCCCGCCTCGCCGTACACGTTGCACCACATGTTGAGCATCAGCCGCTCGACGGCGCCGTCCGCGCCCACGGTATGCGCGATCTGGAACCGGCCCTCCCCCTCGACCGGCGACCACACCGACAGCGGACCCGCGCCGCCCTCCAGCACGAAGCGGCTCAGGATCGGGATGATCCCCTCCGCCGCGAGCGCCACCGTCGCGCCTTGTTGCCACACCGCTCGCCACACCGAAGGCCCGAGCACCACGGGCATCGCGTCGAGCAGGAGTTTTCCGTTCTGGCCAATGTCCTCGTATCGTATGACCAGCGGCCCCGATGCGCGTTGCGCCTCCGGGACCTCGGGTTCCTCGGGGATGAACGTCATGCGCGGCGAGATGTAGCAACCTTTGGCCGCGCCGCCCGTGACAATCGTCGAACGACGGCGTTCCGTAAAAGACCGAGGTCAGGTACAATCCACGGTCGTGGGAGGGTCGTCATGCGCGCTCGTCTGACTCGCTCGGTTGTCTTGCGCCGTGTTCTTCGTCCGCTCGGCCTCGCGGCCACCGTCGTCGCGGCCGCGTCGTGCCACGAGGGCATCGATACCACGAGGATCGCGCCGCCCAAGGCCACGCTCGGCGACGATCTTTACGGCGTGCTTTGTGATCGTGTCGGCGCGAGCTCGCTCTCGGACGATCTCACGGGCGGCTCGTATCACGCGGTCTGCCACTACTCGAACCAGGGCATCTACGCGGACACGGTCGATACGAGCTTCCTGCCGGCCGTGACCGGGCCCGAGCAGGAGGCGGCGCGCGCGCTCGGGATCGCCAAGGTCGAGGCCATGGCGCTGCGTCGCAGCGACCTCGTGCAGGCGTTCAACGCGATCTTCCCCGACGTCGAGATCGACGACGTCAGCACCGAGGCCGAGGGCGACAAGGTGCGGCTGCACGACGCGTTGCTCGCGTTCAGCCAGGACCTCTCGCGGCTCTACGAGTCGAACCCGTTCGAGCCCGGAGGGACGCCCACGGTGCCCGCCTCGACGCGCGCGCTCGGCGAGGTCTTCGCCTCGTTCATGCAGAGCGAGCCCGCGCGGCAGGCGTTCTCGAAGATATGGGGCCGGCAAGGCTACAGGCCGGCGGGCGTGGGGCTCGGCGCGGTGCGGCCCTTGCTCTCGTACCCGCGCCTGCGTCCGCTGCTCGGGAGCGCGCTCGACGTGCTCGCGCCGGACGGCGTGATGGCGCCCGAGCTCGCGCAGATCCTCAGGGTCGTGGAGCGGGATCTCGCGAGCTCGAAGCCCGAGCTCGCGCCGCTCTCGCCGCTCGTCGTGGACGCGGCGAAGGCGCAGCCGAACCGGCCGATGGAGACGCTCGAGATCCTCTCGCGCGTGATGCTCGATCAGCACGATCGGTACGCGAAGGATTCTGCCGCGCAATCGACGTGGATCGCGCGGCGGGATCGGCGCGGGTTCGTCGTGCCCTCCGGCAACGTGCCGGGGCAGGCGGGCACGGTGCCCGCGCCGTTCGCGGACACGAACGGCGACGGCTTCGCGGACACCGACGAGTTCGGCCAGTTCGTCACGACGATCCACGTGCCGGTACCGGCGCTCGCGCCCTTCAGCCCCGCGGGGACGCCGGGCACGGACGTGTACGGGCGCCCCGAACCTGCCGTGTACGAGTACATCGACACGTCGCGCACGCTGATCGGCGCGATCGCGCAGGACCTCGCGCCGCTCGTGGACGCGACGCAGTACGCGCCCGGCGCGGGCGAGGACGCGTGGCAGAGCGAGCGCGAGACGCTCATGTACGCGGTCGCGGGGGCGACGATGCTGCTCGGGGATCGCGAGGACGCGGTCTACGATCTCGAGACCGAGGAGGTGAAGCCCGCGGGGACCACGTGCGAGAGCTGCGTGCCGTACCGGCGCTTCAAGGCGGACACGTCGCCGCTGCCGGATCTCGCGCATGCGCTCGGGCAGATCCTCGCGGATCCGGAGTCGGACGCGCTCGTGCTCGGGCTCATCGATCTCGTGGAGAACCACGAGCAAGAGCTCGCGCGGCTGCTCGGGGCGGCGCTCCGGATCCGCAAGATCGCGCTCGATCACGACGCGCTCGCGGCGCAGGGGCTGGAGAAGCTCGCGAAGGTGCCGTACGAGTCGCCGATCTGGGACGAGATCGCGGGCGTGATGGGGCGGATCACGCAGCGGCCGGGGCTCACGGGCGAGCTCATCGGGTCGTTCGCGGATCCGGCGTTCGTCGAGCCGAAGGACGGCGTCGCGCACATGGGCGAGTCGCTCGCGCGGTTCATGACGAACCGCGACGAGATGACGTATCACGACGACGACCTCAATGGTTTGGCGTGGAACGTCACGCAGAACAACACGTTGCCTCCGTCGACGCCCGTCGATCGGAAGAAGCCCCTCGCGGGGGAGAACCGCTCTTGCTGGGAGCGGACGCTCGACATCATCCATCACGCGAACAACGTGAAGGCGTGCAACAAGCAGGGCGCGAAGGTGCAGGCTTCGGTCGGCGGGCTCTCCGTGTCGTGGCCGATCTGGCCCGTGCCCGCGTACGACGAATGCGAGCTGCTCGAGTTCCCCAACCTCGCGGTGTTTTACCTCGACTCGGTGCTGCCGCCCGGCCACCCGAAGCGCGCCGAGTTCAAGATCAAATCGGGCGTGCTCGACGGGATCCTGAACTTCCTCGGCGTCTTCACGAGCAAGGACGCGCTTTTCGAGGAGTCGTCGGGGATCGAGGGGCTCACGCTGAAGCCGGAGCCGAAGGCGCTGAACCGGCTGGTCTTCTTCGGCGCGACGTCGGAGCAGTTCAGCATCCTGCCGGACCTCGACCTCTACATCCTCGGCGGCAACGCCAAGAACAAGAAGACGAACGACTTCATTTCGAGCCTGATCGAGCCCGTCCCCACCGTGGTTTGTCCGCAGACGCAGGAGGGCACGCGCAAGTGCGACACGTCGGCGAACATCCTCCGGATCCGCGGGAAAAACACGCTCTTTTTGCTCGAGCGGTTCGGCTTTTACGAGTACCTGTCGCCCGTCGTGACCGCGTTCGCCGACGCCTCGTCCAACGCCGACGGCGAGCTCATGTTGCTCGACCTGATCGAGATCCTGAAGCGGCACTGGCCGGGGCCGGATCACGGGCCGGAGTGTGATTCGAGCGGGGACGCCCAGACGAACCCGCTGTATTGCTCGGGCGCCGGCGTGAACACGTACGAGCCGATCCTGGCCGACGCATTTTTGACCGACGTCGTGCCCGCGCTGCACGAGTTCTCGAAGGCGATGCGGGACGTCTCGAAGATCACGGTCGCGCGCGGGCCGAGCGCGGGGCAGGTGCTCACGGGCGCCGACGTGCTCGAGAAGACCGCGAAGATCCTGTTCGATCCGACGTACGCAGAGAACGCGGGGATCCGGGATCGGAAGGGGAACAAGGGCACGACGTGGACCGACGGGACGCCGCAGGCGCAAGCCACGGTGTTCACCTTGTTCGCCGACGGGCTGCACGCGATGGATCTGCGCTTCGACAATGCGTGTGGTTGCTCCGGAAAAACCGGGCAGGAGCTCGCCGATTGCCAGGCGGCGTACGAGACGTGCAAGGCGGACGCGGATCGGCGCAAGGGGCAATGGAAGCGGGCGCGGTCGCAGCTCGTGGATCAGTTCCTCGCCGTGGAGGGCGAAGGCGATGCGGCGAAGTTCGCGAACCCGGCGATTCCGCGGGCGCTCTCGACGACGCTGCGCGTCTTCCGCGAGCAGGTGAACGCGCATTGCCCCGATCGCGAGAATGGGACGCCGTGCACGTGGGCGAAGGAGGGGCTCGGGAAATCACTCGCCGACGGGCTCGAGAGCCCGATGACGGCCGCGCTCATCGATCTTCTGGAGAAGATCCGGCAGGACGAGACGGCGCGGCGCGAGCTCGAGAGGCTGCTCGATCATCTGCTCTCGGCCGCGAGCGACGGGCAGGCCCTCGAGGCGACGCTGTCGTCGCTCGCGGACGCCTTGCAGGTGCTGCTCGCGGATGCCGAGCTCGCGCCGCTCCTCAACGCGGCGGCCCCGGGCGCGCGGCCCGAGGACGAGGACGGGGACAAGGGCGCATTGCCGGCGGCGTTGCAGCTCTTGAAGGCGCTCAACGCGGACGAGTACGACAGGTACCACGTGATGGATCACATCCTGCCGAACCTCGTGACGCCGATGGCGCCGGTGAATGGCGTGGCGAGGCTCTCGCCGCTCGAGATCATCATGGACACGGTGGCCGAGGTGAGCCGCATCGACGCGGCCGCGAACCCGGGGCCGCTCGCGCCCACCGATTACGAGACGATCTTCGGCTCGACGCGTGATTTCCTGACGAGCCCGACGCGAGGCCTCGAGCAGATCTACACCATCGTCCAGAAGCGGCCCCGCGAATGAAACGGACGAATTCCCCGCGGAGGCGCGCCGCCGCGATCGGCGCGCTGGCCGCCATTTCGTTCGGGCTCTTCGCCGGACCCGCCTCCGCGGCGGGGCTCTACCTCTCGGAGCGCGGCGTGCGTCCGCTCGGTCGAGGAGGCGCGTTCGTCGCGGGCGCCGACGACCTCGGCGCCGTCGTGTACAACCCGGCGGGCCTCTTCGACGCCGGGATGAGCGTGCTCTTCGACGCGAGTTACGTTCATTTTTCGAGCGAATACACGCGAAGCACGATCGTCCGGCAGACGGATCCGAACACGGGCGCGACCGTGAGCGAGGGCGAGCAGACGTTCGATCCGGTGCGAGGGAGCGCGCCGTTTTTGCCGATCCCCACGCTCGGGTTCTCGTTCGTCCCGCACGACCAATGGGTGGTGGGCGTCGGGCTGTGGGCGCCTTATGCGGGGATCGCGACGTATCCGGAGACGGTGAACGGGGGCCCCGCGCCGCAGCGGTATTCGCTGCTCTCGCTCGAAGGCTCGGTCCTCGCGGTGGGCGGCGTTTACGCGGCCTACGCGCCGACGCCGAACCTGCGGATCGGCGCGGGGATCGAGGTGCTCGCGGGGACGTTCCGGAGCACGGTGGTCTTCTCGGGTTGCGTGCCGGATCGATTCTTCTGCGCGCCGGAGCAGCCGTCGTGGGACGTGCTCGCGGAGCTCGCGGTAGGGCCGATCGTGGCGCCGTCGGGGAACGTGGGGGTGATCTACATCCCGCACCCCAAGGTGAGGGTGGGTTTGTCGGGGCATCTGCCGTTCTGGGTGCGCTCGAGCGGGACGATCCGGACGCGGCTGCCGTCGGCGGCGCCGTTCGCGACGGCGCGGCAGGAGGGGGAGGACGCGGACGTGGCCTTCGAGCTGCCGTGGAACGTGCGGCTCGGGATCGAGGCGCGGCCGACGGACAAACTACGCGCGGAGCTCGCGTTCGCTTATGAAGATTGGGGCGTGCACGACAGCATCCGCGTGGATCCGGACGGCGTCGCGCTGAAGAACGTGGTGGGTTTTCCCGATACGTATTACCTGCCGCCCGTGAACCTGCAGCGCAATTTCCAGGGCGCGTTCTCGACCCAGGTCGGCGGCGAATACACGATCCCGCTCGGCAAGGTGCGGCTCGACGTGCGGGCGGGCTTGCGGTTCGAGACGAGCGCGGTGCCGAGGGAGTACGTCTCGGTGTTGACGATCGATTCGAACAAGCTGACGCCCTCGATCGGCGCGGGGCTCCACGTGGGGCCGGTCCGGCTCGACGTCGTGGCGGCGCACGTGATCCTGTTCTCGCAGGACGTCGACCCGCGGGAGGCGAAGATCGAGCAGGTGAGCCCGCTCGTGGCGAACCCGCCCCCGCAGCCGAACATCATCAACGGCGGGAGGTATTCGGCGAGCGCGACGATCCTCGGCCTCGGGGCGACGTACACGTTCGGGAAGGCTGCGCCGGCGAAGGCGAAGGCGGCGGGGAGCGGGACGTAGCCGCGGCGCGCCAGCAAAAAACGAGGCGCGCGCCTGCTCGTGACGAGAGCGGGCGTGCGTGCTGAGATGGCGGCGCATGAGCGGGTTCGAAGACGACGACGTGTTCGACGACAAGGTGGAGACGGAGCTCGCGCAGAGGCCCGAGCGCGCGGCTTCACCCGGGTTCTCGCTCGTGGTCGTCGCCGGCCCGAGCCGCGGGCAGACGTTCGCCGTCGCCCCGGGGCACCCGTCGCGCGTGCTCGTCGGGCAGAGCCCGAGCTGTGACCTCCGGATCGACGATCGGCTGGTCTCGCGCAGGCACGCGGCCTTCGAGATCCGCCGAGGCAAGCTGCGCGTGACCGACCTCGACTCGACGAACGGCACGTCGGTGCAAGGCGTGGCCGTGCTCGACGCGCTGCTCGTGGGCGGCGAGGTCGTCACGATGGGCGAGACGCAGATCCGCGTGGACAGGCTCGCCGATCAGGCGCCCGCGGCGATCCCTTCGGCCGTGCGGTTCGGCTCGATGGTCGGCGCGAGCCCGGAGATGCGCGCGCTGTATCCGCTCTGCGAGCGGCTCTCGGGCGCGCTCGTGCCCGTGCTCATCGAGGGCGAGACGGGCACGGGCAAGGAGGTCCTGGCCGAGTCGCTGCACGAGATGGGGCCACGCAAGCACGGGCCGTTCGTGGTCTTCGATTGCACGGCCGTCCCGCCGAACCTGGTCGAGTCCGCGCTCTTCGGGCACGAGCGCGGGGCGTTCACGGGCGCGACCGAGTCACGCAAGGGCGTGTTCGAGGAGGCGCACGGCGGCACGCTCCTGCTCGACGAGATCGGGGATCTGGAGCTGCCGCTGCAGGCGAAGTTGCTGCGCGCGCTCGAGCGCTCGGAGGTGCAGCGCGTGGGCTCGAACCGGTGGATCCGCGTCGACGCGCGGATCCTGGCGGCGACGCGGCGCGACCTCGATCACGAGATCCAGGAGGGCAGGTTCCGCGACGATCTGTTCTATCGGCTCGCGGTGGCGCGGATCGAGCTGCCGCCGCTGCGGCGTCGATCGGGCGACGTGCTCGTGCTCGCGCAGCACTTCTGGCGGAAGCTCGCGAGCAAGGACACGCCGTTCCCGCCGGAGTTCGCCGCGCGTATCACGGACTACGCCTGGCCGGGCAACGTGCGCGAGCTCTACAACGCGGTCGCGCGTCGCGTCGCCCTCGGCGAACTCGCGCCCATCGCGACGGCGCGGCCGGGCGCGCCAAAACCCGCGGGCGTGCCGAGGCCAAGCGCGAAGGCCGCGTCCGCGGCCGACTGGATCGAGGAGATCCTCGCGCTCGAGTTGCCGCTCCCCCGCGCGCGAGAGCGCGTGGTCGAGGTGTTCGAGCGGAGGTACGTGGAGCGCGTGCTCGCGGCGCACGGCGGGAACGTGGGCGCGGCGGCGGCGGCGTCGGGGATCGCGCGGCGGTACTTTCAGCTCATCAAGGCGCGCCACAAGGGTTAACCTCGAGGCTCCATGGAAGCCGAACGGGGCGCGCCCCGGGTCCGGGTTGTGGGCCGGTACCGCGTGTACGACGAGATCGCGGCGGGCGGCATGGCCACGGTTCACCTCGGGAGGCTCGTCGGGGACGAGGGGTTCTCGCGGACGGTGGCGATCAAGCGCCTGCACCCCTGGCACGCGCGCGTGCCCGAGGTCGTCACGATGTTCACGGACGAGGCGCGGATCGCGGCGCGGATCCGGCACCCGAACGTGGTGGGCACGCTCGACGTGGTGTCGCAGGAGGGCGAGGTCTTCCTGGTCATGGAGTACGTGCACGGCGAGCCGCTGTCGCGGCTCATCAGCGCGGCGAGCAAGCGAAAGCAGAAGATCCCGCCGAGGATCGTGGCCGCGGTGCTCGCGAGCGCGCTCCGGGGCCTGCACGCGGCGCACGAGGCCAAGGACACGCGAGGCGAGCCGCTCGGCGTGGTGCACCGCGACGTGTCGCCGCAGAACGTGCTCGTCGGCGCGGACGGCGTCTCGCGTGTGCTCGATTTCGGGATCGCGCGCGCGGCCGGCCGGGCGCACGTGACGAGCGACCATACGATCAAGGGCAAACTCGCGTACATGTCGCCCGAGCAGCTCCGCGGCGAGGTGCTCGATCGGCGGGCGGACGTGTATGCCGCGGGCGTGGTGTTATGGGAGGCGCTCACGTGCCGGCGCCTTTATGCGGGGGCGTCGGAGGACCTCGCGCTCGTGCGGCTGCTCGAGGCCGAGGTCGAGGCGCCGAGCAAACGCGTGGCCGATCTGCCGCCGAGCTTCGATGAGGTCACGCTCCGGGCGCTCCGTCGCGACGCGGACGCGCGTTTCGCGACGGCGCTCGAAATGGCCGTCGCCCTCGAGGCGTGCGGGCCACTCGCGACGCCGTCGGAGATCGCCGCGTGGGTCGAGGAGCTCTCGGGGGACACGCTCGCCGAGCGGGCGCGGCTGATGCAAGCGATCGAGGGCGAGGAGCGCCGCGCCCCGAGGAGCGCCGCGCCGGAGAAGGTCGCTTCGAGCTCGGACGAGCCGACGTTGCTCGACATGACGCCCTCGCCAGCGGGCGCTCCGGCCCAGGAGGCCGCGCCGACGGCGCCGATCGTGGTCTCGGTGGAGAATGCCGCGCCGACGAGCGCGCCGGATCGACGCGCGTCGCCCGTGGTGCTCGCGCTCGTCGGGCTCGTCGGGATCCTCGTGGTTTTGCTGGTCGTCATTCTCTTGCGGGGAGGGCCGGAGAGCGCGGCCTCTCCGCCGGCCGCGTCCTCGATTCCCGCGCGCCTCGCCGCGCCGGAGCTGGTTTCTTCACCGCAATCGCTCCCCTCCGCGCCTGCGCCGCCGCCTCCCGCGCCGAGCCTCGCGCCGCTGCCGAGCGCCGCGCCGAGCCGGGCGGCGCCGCCGCGCCCGCAGGCTCCGCGGGCGAAACCCGCCGCGCGGATCGACGGCTGTGATCCGCCGTTCTTCATCGACGCGGCCGGTCGAAAGAAATACAAGCGGCAATGCCTTTGAGGGCGATCAGCCGTCGGCGAGGGCCTTGAGGAACGCGCGCGCGGCCGTGGGCTCGGACAAACGGTAGGGGGCGCGGCTCGGCCTCGGGCCGACGTGCACGGCGATGTGCGGGGGCGGAAGCGCGGCGAACATTTCTTCGTCGACGAGGTCGTCGCCGAGCGCGACGAGGCGGGTCTCCGGAGCGGCTTCGAGCAGGGAGGAGACGAGCGCGCCGGGGCCCGCGCCCATGGCACGAATCTCGACGATCTTGTCGCCGGGGAGGATCTCGACGGGCGCGTTCTTGAGCAGGGAACCGAAGTGGAGCCGGAGCTCCTTGGCCCGGAGCGCGCCGAACGCAGGGTCGGCCATGCGGTAGTGGAAGGTGAGCGAGGCGCTCTTCTCTTCGAGGATCGCGCCCGGCGTGCGCGCGACGAGCTGGCGGAGCAAGGGCAGGAATTTCGCGCTCCAATCGGACGGGATGTCCTTGCGGGCGCGCCATTCCTGGCCCGGGACGTCGCGCGTCCAGAAGCCATGCTCGGCGGCGAGGCCGATGGGCAGGTCGCCGAACCAGCGCTCGAGGACGTCGCGCGTCCGGCCGCTCACGACGAACACCTGGGTGTCGCGGCGGCGGGCGAGGGCCGTGAGCAGGTTGCGGAGCTCCCGGTCGGGCGCGGCGTCCTCGGGGGAGCGGGCGAACTGGACGAGGGTGCCGTCGTAATCGAGCAGCACCGTGAGGCTCGGGGCGGCGCGGAGCTCGGCGGTGAGCGTCTCGAGGGCGGCGGGCTTGGTCGCGGCGAGGCCGCCCGCGCTCATGGATTCGTTTTGCTCCTCGAGCGTCTCGAGGAAGCTCCGGGCCCAGCCGTGGACGTCGTTCTGGAGGACGCGTCGCCTCAGGTTCTGCATGCGCGTGCGGCGCTCGGCCTCGGGCATGACGAGGGCCCGCTTGATGGCGGCCGCGACCTCGCCGATATCGTAGGGATTGACGACCAGGGCGTCGCCGAGCTCGGAGGCGGCGCCCGCGAGCTCGCTGAGGACGAGCACGCCGTCCTCGTCGGTGCGGGACGCGACGAACTCCTTGGCGACGAGGTTCATCCCGTCGCGCAAGGGCGTGACGATCATGACGTCGGCGGCGCGGTAGAGCGAGGCGAGCTGCCGCTCGTTGAAGGAGCGGTACATCGAATGAATGGGCACGGAGTGGACCGTGGCGTAGGCGCCATTGATGCGGCCCACGAGCTCGTCGACCTGGCTGCGGAAGCCCTGGTAGGCCTCGACGTTGGTGCGCGAGGGGACGGTGACCTGGACGAGGCGGAGCTTGCCGCGGAGCGAGGGCTCGCGTTCGAGGAGGCGCTCGATGGCGAGGAGGCGGCGCGGGATGCCCTTCGTGTAATCGAGGCGGTCGATGCCGAGCAGGATGTGCTGCCCCGGCTGGCGAATGGCCTGCGCCTCCGCCTCGACCTCGGCGGAGCCGGCGAGGGTGGAGAGCGCGGCGGCGTCGATGCCCATGGGGAAGGCGCCGAGCCGGACCTCGCGCCCTTCGGTGTAGATGCGGTCGACGTCGGCCTCGAAGCCGAGCACGAGGAGCAGCGCCGACGCGAAATGGCGCATGTACGAGAGCGTGTGGAACCCGACGAGGTCGGCGCCGAGCAGGCCCTCGAGGATCTGGGCGCGCCAGGGCAGGATACGAAAGACCTCCGCGGAGGGGAATGGGATGTGCAGAAAAAAACCGATCCTGGCGTTCGGTATTTTCTTCCGCAGCATTCCGGGGACGAGCATGAGCTGATAGTCGTGGACCCAGACGACGTCGCCCTCGCGGTAGTGGGCGGCGACGAGCTCCGCGAATCGCTCGTTCACGCGGCGGTAGCTCTCCCAGTCGCGGTCGCCGAGGGGGATGCGGTCGAGCAAATAATGGAAGAGGGGCCAGAGGACGCCATTGGAGAAGCCCTCGTAGTACCTGGAGACCTCGCCCGAGGAGAGGTGCAGCGGTACATAACGGAGCTCTTCCAGGCGCGCTTCGAGGGCCGTGCGCTGATCGGGCGCGAGGCGGGCGATGTCGCCGGGGTAGCCGAGCCAGAGGCCCCCCGAGCGCTCGTGGGGCCCTTTCATGCCGGTCGCGAGCCCTCCGGGGCTGCGGGTGACGAGGACCTCACCGTGTTCGACCTTCACGGTGACAGGCAGGCGGTTCGAGACGAGGAGGATGCGTGACAAGGTGGCCGAGCGTGGCATCCATGGAATGGAATGTCCACAATATTTTGAGCACAAACGATCTCGGGCCCCGACGAACGTTTGTGCGGAGAATGCGAATTTTCTTGCGTGATCCGGGGGCGCTCGGTAGGGTGGCCGCGGCGCTGAAGAAGCGTCGTCCTATGATCTCTCCTCGCTGAGCACGAGCCCCCGCCATTGCAGACGCACGCTGTGTCTCCTCATCCGTCCGCGACGGACTGGGTATCGAGTCGAGCGTAAAATGCGTCTGTTCAGGTCGGATTGAGAATCCTGGTTGCTGCTTGCTCGCCACGTCGGCGGTTCGGCCGGCGTGTATCTGGAGATCGTATGCGAAAACTCGTGTATCACGTCGCCAGCACGGTGGATGGTTTCATCGCGCGGGAAGACCACTCGTTTGATTGTTTCCCCATGGAAGGGGACCACGTCACCGATTACCTCGCGTCGCTGTCGGGATACAGCGCGGTCGTGATGGGCCGGCGCACGTACGACCTCGGGCTCAAGGTCGGGGTCACCGATCCTTATCCGATGCTCGAGACGTACGTCTTCTCCCGGACCTTGAAGGAGAGCCCGAATCCACGGGTGAAGGTCGTCGCGGAGGACGCGGTCGGCTTCGTCCGCGGCCTCAAGGCGAAGGAGGGAAAGCCCATCTACCTGTGCGGAGGCGGCGATTTCGCGGGGATGCTCCTCGCCGAGAAGCTCGTCGACGAGGTGCTGATCAAGCTGAACCCGCTCCTGCTCGGCGCGGGGATCCCCCTCGCCTCGCGCCTCCCCGCGCCCGTGAACCTCACGCTCCTGTCGACGAAGGTCTACCGCAATGGCGTGCTCTTGCTGCAGTACGCGGTGACTTGAGGCGCGAGCGGCCGGATCAGATCCGCTGCATCTGCGTCGATGACATCCGCGAGAACCGCACGACGAGCGCCGCGGCGACGAGGAACAGCGCCGCCGTGAGCCCCCACCAGATCCCGATCGCGCCCATCCCCACGCCAAACCCCAGCAGGAGGGCGAGCGGGAGGCCGAAGACGTAATACCCCACCATGTTCGCGTTCCGCGCCGACCGGGTGTCCCCGGCGCCGCGGAGCGCCCCCGCCGCGACCGCCTGCGCGCCGTCCGCGAGCTGGAAGATCGCCGCGATGCGGATGAGCGGTACAGCCGCCTCGAGGACGTCGGGTTTGTCCGAGAGGATACGCGCGCAGAGCGTCGGGGCCGCGGCGAAGACGATCGCCCAGAGGCCCATCACGGCGCTCGTCGCGACGACGCCGACGAGGCCGACACGGCGCGCGCCCGCAGGGTCGCCGCGGCCGACGGCGCGGCCGACGAGGACGCTGGTCGCGTTCGACATGCCGAGCGCCACGGTGAACGAGAGGCTCGCGAGGGTGAGCGCGACCTGATGGCCCGCGGCCGCCTCGGGGCCGATCCACCCGGCGAAGATGCCCGCGAGGGAGAAGGCGCCGACCTCCGCGAGCAGGTGCATGCCGATCGGCCAGCCGACCCGCACGATGGCCCGCGTCGTCTCGGGGTCGGGGCGGAGCTCGGCCGCGCGCAAGGCGCCGTCGCGGCGGGAGACCTCGCGGAACACGACGGTGATGGTGGCGAGCGTGGCGATGCTGGAGGCGATGCCCGCGCCGAGGACGTCGAGCGCCGGCAAACCGATACGAGGCAAGCCGACCTGCGCGAGGCCGTCGTCGCCGTAAATGAAGAGCCAGTTGCCGAGGAAGTTCGTGATGTTCGCCGCGATCGCCGCCGAGACGAGCGCGCGCGGGAAGCCGCGCGCCTGGAGGTAGGTGCGGCCGGCCGTGGCCACGAGGAAGGGGATGAGGCCCGGGAGGCGGCCGAGGAGGTAACGCAGGACGAGGCGCGAGGTCTCGGCGTCGATGCCGGCGTGGCCGATGAGGAGGCCAGCGAGCACGATGAGGAGCATGCTCGGGACGCCGGCGAGGACGGCGATGCGCACGGCCTGCCAGAGGACGGCGCGCGCGCGGGCGTGATCGTTCGCGCCCGCGGCCTGCGAGACGAGCGGATCCATGCCGAGGACGACGCCCATGCCGACGATGCTGATGGTGAAGAAGATGCCGTTGCCGATGCCCGTGGCGGCGAGCGAGGTCGCGCCGAGGCGGCCGACCATGGCGACGTCGACGAACCCGAGCATCTGGTTGGCGACGAAGCTCAGGGTGATGGGGCCGCCGAGGACGGCGAGCTCGCGCAGCTCGGCGCGTACGGTCCGCGTGCCTCCGGTCGGCTCGTCCTCGATGCGCGAAGTGCTGGAGATCGGGGCCACGTCGCTCATGGAAGGGCCCCGGTATACCTCACGCCGGCAGGCGCGCTCCGACGATTCCGTGCCCGAGGATCAGGCGGCGATACGTTCGGCGAGCGTGCGCACGTCGAGCTGGGTGTAGTCCTTCTCGTGCGAGGCGACGACGGTGTCCGCGACGTGGTTCGTGTGGGCCGCGAGCGTGGCGCGCAGGAGGCCGAGGAACTTCGGCGGCGCGGCGAGGACGAGCTCGCGGAAGGCGTGCGCGTCGTAGAGCGAGGCGAGCCGATCGGCGAGGCTACGCGCGAATTTCTGGGCTTCGACCTCCTTCGGGTCGGTGGTGTACTCCTTGGCGCTGCGGCCGGCGACCTGGCCGCCGCCGGTGAAGGCGCGGCCGGGTTTGTCCGCCATGAGATCGCGGGCCATGGCGCGGCTCTCGGGGTGCTCGAACTCCTCGATGAGCTCGAGCGCGGCGGTCTCCTCGGAGCCCCGCCGGAACAGGCGAGCTCGGCTGGCATCGGCGATGAGCACGAACGTGGTCCGTTCCGTCTCCTGCACGCGTTCCTCTTGCACGCGTCCCTCCTCCCTCTCGCGCCTCCCCGGCGCTACGCAGGGAACATGGAGGGGTCGGGTGCGTCCGGCAATGGAGCGCGGGCGCGCTTGACGTGGAGGTGCCGGGGGGCTAGGCCGGCCGCTCCTTACCGAACGTGCCGACCAAAAAAGAGAACCGCATGAGCCTGACCGGAAAGCAGCGCCGCCACCTGCGCGCGCTCGGCCATCACCTGGATCCCGTGGTCCAGCTCGGGAAACACGGGCTGACCGAGGGCATCGTCTCCGCCGTGGACCAAGCGCTCGAGCAACACGAGCTGGTCAAGGTGCGCGTGGGGACGGAGTGCCCGGACGAGCGCGGCGATCTCGCCGAGAAGATCCCGCCGGCCGTGCGCGCCGAGCTCGTCCAGATGCTCGGGCGGACGATCCTGCTCTACCGGCGTCACCCGAAGGAGCCGAAGATCAGCTTGCCGAAGGCCGGCTGAGCGCGGCCGGCCGTCAGCGTTTGCCGCGGAGCTCTTCTTGCGGAGCGGCCAGGCGGCCGAGGATCCTCTGCAGCTCCTCGACGCTCATGTCGATGTGCTCGACCACGCGGCCGTAGAGCATCGCCGTGGGCACGTTGCGGCCCCGGAGCTCCTCCTGCGTCTGGTGCAGGACCCAGAGGACGATGCGCTCCTTGCGGGTCAGGCCGTCCCGTACGTCGGGGAGGTTGTCGTAGGGGCCAGGTTGGTAGCGCTTCATGGTGCGGCGCGTGGGGCTCTCTCGGCCCGGACGGGACACCACGTTGCTAGTCCTCCCGCCGCGGGCATGCAAGAATGTCCGCGCGATCCGGTTCGCCGACAACGACGATTCATGCGCTCCGCCAACGACATCCACCCCGGCGCCCTGATCGGCGGTAAGTACCGCGTTCGCGCCATCCTCGGGCGTAAACACGGGCTCACGGTCGACGCGTTCCACACGTCGTTCGACCAGCGGGCCATCATCAAGCTGCTCCTGCCCCACCAGGCCGATCAGCGCGAGATCGAGCGCTTCCGCCGCGAGGCGCGCGCCCTGTCGAAGATCGCCTCCGAGCACGTCGCCCGCATCATCGACGTCGGCAACGAGGCGGACGGGACGTTTTACCTCGTCCGGCAGTACCTCGAGGGCACCGACCTCGAGCGCCACGTGCGCAAGACCGGGCCGCTGCCGCTGCACGACGCGATCCTCTTCGTGCTGCAAGCCTGCGAGGCCGTCGCCGAGGCGCACGCGAACAGCATCGTCGTGCGCGACCTCGAGCCGTCGCACCTCTTCGTCACGCAACGGACGGGCGGCGCGCCGATGCTCAAGATCACCGACTTCGGCACGGCGAAGCTGCTCGGCGGCGCGCAGGACGCGATGGGCGAGATCACGGGCACGGCGATGTTCGGCCTGACGCCGTACGCGTCGCCGGAGCTCGTGCGCAAGGCGAAGGATGTCGACGCGCGCACGGACGTCTGGTCGCTCGGGACGATCCTCTACGAGATGCTCGCGGGTCGCCCGCCGTTCCAGGGCGAAGCCGCGCACCTGATGTTGCAGATCACGCGCGACGATCCGATGCCGGTCTCGCAGCTCCGCGGCGACGTGACGAAGGAGCTCGACACGGTGATCGGCTGGGCGCTCGCGAAGGACGTCGAGGCGCGCTTCCGGAGCGTGCACGCGTTCGCCCACGCGCTCTTGCCGTTCGCGCCGCACGAGGGCCGGTTGCTCGTGGATCGTATCGGGCAGATCGCGCAGGCCGCGCGCGAGCGGAAGACGACCGGCTCGGTGCCGCCGCCCGCGCCGCCGCCGAGCGCGCCGGGGTGGTTGCCCGCCCCGACGCCGCCGCCCGGGGGCCACGGCGCAGCCATGGCCGCAGGCGCCGTTCCCGCCGAGTTCGCGCACCTGCCCGCCGACGAGGACGCCGAGACCGGCGTGCACCCGGGCTCGGTGAACCACGGTTCGCCGATCCTGCACAGGCACATGGCCGCGGCGCAGCAGGCGCCGATCGACGATCAGGCGACGGAGGTCTTCTCCGGGCCCATCGTCCCGCCCGTGCCCGCGGCGGCCCCGTCGGCGCCAGCGGCGGCTGCCGCGCCCGCGCCGGCTGCCGCGCCCGCGCC